>JAHWKB010000156.1 GCA_019348115.1 Actinomycetota bacterium
GCCGGTCGTTCGACCTCCGCCGCGAGGTCGTCCTGATGGGCATCGTGAACCGCACACCGGACTCGTTCTACGACGGCGGCGCCACGTACGAGCTCGGGTCCGCCCTGGAGCACGCCTCCCGGCTCGTCGCGGAGGGCGCCGACATCATCGACGTCGGCGGCGTGAAGGGCGGTCCCGGGGCGGAGGTGACCGTCGACGACGAGCTGTCCCGCGTCCTGCCGTTCGTGGAGGCGCTCCGCGGCGAGGATGCCGACGTGCTGATCTCCGTGGACACGTTCCGGGCGCCGGTCGCCGACGCCGTCCTGGGCGCCGGCGCGGACCTGATCAACGACGTCACGGGGCTCTCGGACCCGGAGGTCCTCGACGTCGTCGCGCGACACGGCGCCGGCTACGTGGCGATGCACCACGGCGGGGAGCCACGGACGCGGCCCTACCGGCGCGCCTACGCCCCGGACGTGACGCGCGCCGTCGTCGACCACTGCGGCGACCTCGCGGCACGGGCGGTCGAGGCGGGCGTCGACCCGGCGCGGGTGATCGTCGACCCGGGGCACGACTTCCAGAAGACCACGGCGCACTCGCTGGAGCTCTCGCGCCGTCTCCCGGAGCTGGCCGCGCTCGGCTTCCCCGTCCTCGTCGCGCTGTCCAACAAGGACTTCATCGGCGAGACGCTCGACGCCCCGCTCGACCAGCGCGTCGACGGCAGCCTCGCGGCGGCGGTCTTCACCATCCTGCGCGGGGCGAACATCCTCCGCGTCCACGAGGTCGCGCGCACCCGTGACGTGATCCGCATGACCGAGGCCCTCCTCGGCTGGCGCCCGCCCGCCGTCGCCGTCCGCGGCCTCGAGTAGCCCCCCGCTCCGCCGCGACGACGTGGCGGTCAGGCGAGCGGGACGAGCTCGGCGAGGGTGCGGATCTCGTAGGTGGGCTCGACGTCCACGGCGCGGTCGAGGCCGAACGGGTTGAACCAGCACGTATCGATGCCGTAGGCGGCGCCGCCGGCGATGTCGGAGGTGAGGCTGTCACCGACGATCAGCACGTCCTCCTTGGCGGGCCCGCCCATCCGCTCGAAGGCGACGTCGAAGATCCCCGGCTGCGGCTTGCTCTCGCCGACCTCGTCGGAGATCACCACCACGTCGGTGTGCTCGGCCAGCCCCGAGGCGACGAGCCGCGGACGCTGCACGTCCCCGAAGCCGTTGGTGATGTACGCGAGCCGGTGGGTGTGCGCGAGCTCGCGCAGCAGGTCGTCGGCGCCCTCCACCAGCTGGACACCCCGTCCGAGGTGCTCGACGTAGCGCTCGGCGAGCCTCGACGCGGTGTCGGCGTCGATCTCGGCGTCGTGGGTGCGGAGGAGGTCCTGCCAGCGCTCGAGGCGGATCCGCGCCGGCGTGGTCTCGCCGCGCTCGAACGCGTGCCAGTGCCCGGCGTTGATGCGCTGGTAGTCGGCGACCACCGCGTCCGTCGGCGGCAGGGAGGCGTCCGCGAGCGTCGCGCGGAGCGCCGCCTCCTCGGCGGCGGCGTAGTCGAGGAGCGTCCCGTCGAGGTCGAACAGGAGCCAGCGGTACCTGGTCACGAGGGGTCGGGCGGGAGCTGCATCCCGGCGCTCGCGGCGGCGACGTCGATCTTGAGGCAGCGGTCCTCGATGTAGTCGAGGTCGTTGTGCACGGCGAGATGGCGGGCCTCCGGCGAGTGGAGTCCGAGCTGGAGCCACAGGGCCCGCACGCCACCGCGGTCGACGACCTGCTGCGCGATGTCCTCGAGGTGCTCCTCGCGGCGGAACACGTCGACGACGTCGATCTTCCCGGGCACGTCCGCGAGCGTCGGGTAGGCCTGCTCGCCGAGGACCTCGGTGACGTTCGGGTTGACCGGCACGATCTCGTAGCCGCGCCGCTGCAGCGCCGCCGCCACGTCGTAGCTGCTCCGGGTGGGGCGGTCGGACAGCCCGACCACGGCGATGCGGCGGGCGTAGCTCAGGATGTGTCGGACCACGTCGATCTTCGTCACGGGGGGCTCCTCCTGACCCGGCGGTGACCGGCGAGGGAAGACCCTACGGCGACCTCCCGCCCCGCGTCGCGTCCACTACGGTCACGTCCGCACAGGGCACGGGACCGAGGGACAGGAGCGGTGATGGCGCGCGTGGGGATGCCGAGCAAGTTCGTCTTCGTCTGCATCAACGAGCGCCCCGCGGAGCACCCGCGGCCGTCCTGCATCAGCCGCGGCTCGGCCAGCCTCTTCGAGGCGTTCCGCGAGGTGACCGGGCAGCTCGGGCTCGTCGACATCAAGGTCGTCGCGAGCGGGTGCCTCGAGCCCTGCATGGTCGGCCCGACGGTCTTCGTCGCCCCGGACAACGTCTGGTACGGCGGGGTCACCCTCGAGGACGTCCAGCTCATCTGCGAGCAGCACCTGCGCGACGACGAGCCGGTCGAGTTCCTCCGCATCGGCAAGGAGGAGTTCGAGCTGTCCCCGCTCCAGGGCCGTTCCGACCTCCCGCCGGGGCTCATCCCGCCGGCGTAGGCCGCGGACAGGACCGAGCCGGCCCGGCGTCGAAGGTCTCCGTCCCCCCGCCCCCCGGAGGCACGGCATGCGACGGACGCTCCTTCCCACGCTGCTGCTCGCCGTGGCGGCCGCGATCCTCGTGGCGACGCCGGCGAGCGCCCAGGAGGCCCCGCCAGGGAGCCTCGCGGTGTCGCTGTTCACCCGCGTCGGCGATCCGGGACAGCCCGAGGGGCTCTGGGTCGACGACGCCGGCACCGTCTACGTCGGGACGCACAACGCCGGCAACGGCGACACGGACGCCCCGTCGAAGGTCTTCGCGTACGGCCCGGACGGGACGCTCCTGCGCGAGTACGTCATCGAGGGGCAGGACGTCGAGGGACAGAACGGGATCCTCGGCATGGCTGCGGACGCCGAGGGGGTGCTCTACATCCTGGACCGGGCGCCGGCGCGCGTGCTCACGCTCGACCCGCGGACCGGCGAGCAGGGCACCTACGCGACCTTCCGGGACGTGCCGAGCTGCGCCGCGGCGGACGACGACCAGTGCTCCGAGGCCGTCGTCGACCTCGCACCGTTCCCCGACTACCCCGTCTTCGCGGCCGACGGCACGATGTACGTGACCGACCTGGAGCAGGGCCTGATCTGGCGCGTGCCCCCAGGGGGCGGCGAGGGCGAGGTGTGGTTCACCGACGCGCGTCTCGAGAGCGTCTTCGGGCCGAACGGCATCCAGTTCCTCGAGGACGGCCGGACGCTGCTGTTCGCGCAGACGGGGTCGGCCCCGCCGGGGACGACGGACCTCGGCACGGGGAAGCTCTACACGCTCCCCGTCGAGGCCGACGGGTCCCCCGGCGAGCTGGAGGTCCTGTGGGAGGGCCGGCCGCTCGACGGGCCGGACGGGTTCGCGATCGCACGCTCCGGCAACATCTACGTGGCCCTCGCCGGCGCGAACCAGGTGCTGGTGCTCGGCCCCGGGGGCGAGGAGCTCGCGCGGGTCCCCGCCACGCCGCTCGGCAACGAGCAGCAGGAGGTGCCGTTCGACACCCCGGCCAGCGTCGCGTTCCTCGGTGACCAGGTGCTCGTGACGAACCAGTCGTTCTTCACCGGACGGGAGTCGAGCTGGGCGGTGCTGTCGGTCGACGCCGGCGAGGACCCGCTCCCGTTCTTCCGGCCCGACGTCACCGCCACCGAGCGGGACGCCGGGGCGGACGACGGGGACGCGACGGCGGCCCCCGGGCCGGCCGCCGGGCCGGCGCTCCCCGCGACGGGAGGGGGCGGGACCATCCCGGCCGCGCTGATCCTGCTCCTCCTCGCGCTGCGGCTCCGACGCCACGCGCCGGCGTAGGGCCGCGTCGCGCCGACCGCGCGCGACGCACGGACGGACGGGCCCGCGACGCGCACGCGGTCGCCATACTGGGATGCCCCTCACCTGCAGTGCTTGGAGCCCCCGTGAGCGACGCCACGACGGACACCTTCCCCATCCTCGGCTACGACGCCGTGGAGTTCTGGGTCGGCAACGCCAAGCAGGCCGCCCACTACTACCGGACGGCGTTCGGCTTCGAGCTGGTCGGCTACGCCGGTCCCGAGACGGGCGTGCGCGACCGGGCGTCGTACGTGCTGAAGCAGCGGGCGGTGCGGTTCGTGTTCTCGACGGCGCTGTCCGCCGACCACGAGATCACCCGCCACCAGGGCCGGCACGGGGACGGCGTGCGCGACGTCGCGTTCACGGTCCCGGACGCCGAGGAGGCCTTCCGCATCGCGATCGAGCGCGGCGCCCCGCCGCACCACGAGCCCGAGGTCCACGAGGACGAGCACGGCAAGGTCGTGATCGCCGCCATCAAGGCCTACGGCGACACGATCCACTCGTTCGTGCAGCGCAGCGACTACTCCGGGGTCTACCTGCCGGGCTTCGAGCCGGTCGACCGCGACCCGCTCGCGCGCCCCGTGGGGCTGTCGGGCATCGACCACGTCGTCTGCAACGTCGGCTGGGGCGAGATGGACGAGTGGTCGAGCTTCTACGCCGGCATCCTCGGCTTCAGCGAGTTCCGCCACTTCACCGACGAGGACATCTCGACCGAGTACACCGCGCTCATGTCCAAGGTGCTGTGGGACGGCGTCGGGCGCATCAAGCTCCCGATCAACGAGCCCGCGGAGGGCAAGAGGAAGTCCCAGATCGAGGAGTACCTCGACGCCTACGGCTCGCCGGGGGTCCAGCACATCGCCATCTCGTCCGGCGACATCGTCGAGACCGTCCGCAAGCTCCGCGAGAACGGCGTGCAGTTCCTGTCGGTGCCGCCCGAGTACTACGAGGACGCCAAGGAGCGCGTCGGCGGCATCGACGAGTCCTGGGACGCGCTGGCGGAGCTCGGGATCCTCGTCGACCGCGACGACGAGGGCTACCTGCTGCAGATCTTCACCGAGCCCGTCGAGGACCGCCCCACGGTCTTCTACGAGATCATCCAGCGCCACGGCGCGACCGGGTTCGGGCTGGGGAACTTCAAGGCGCTGTTCGAGTCCATCGAGCGTGCCCAGGAGCGCCGTGGCAACCTCTGACCCGGCCGACCCCGCCCCGGGCCTGCGGCCTCGGTATCGTCCCGACCGGTGACGGCGGGCGACACGGAGGCGGCGCGCGGATGACGACCTGGCAGGCACGCGACCCGGCGCACCCGCAGCGGCAGTCGTGGGACGACTACTTCCTCGACCTCGCCCGCACCGCGTCGACCCGCGCGACCTGCTCGCGGCGCAAGCACGGCGCCGTCATCGTCAAGCACCGGCGCATCGTCTCCACGGGCTACAACGGTGCCCCGGCGGGCTACCCGCACTGCGACGACGGCGCGTGCCCGCGGGCCGCGTCGGGCGCCCCGCAGGGCCACGACTACGAGTCCTGCATCGCCATCCACGCGGAGGCGAACGCCCTGCTGTTCTCCTCCCCCGAGGAGCGCGAGGACGCGGTCCTGTACTGCACCGGGGCGCCGTGCTTCGGCTGCGCCAAGCTCATCGCGAACTCGGGGATCGCCGAGGTCGTCGCCGCCGGCGGTCGTTACGAGGGGTGGGAGCGCACCCGCGACTTCCTGCTGACCTCGCACGTGCGGGTCCGCCTCCTGGACGGGCTCGAGGGCCT
>JAHWKB010000157.1 GCA_019348115.1 Actinomycetota bacterium
GCCCTGCTGCTGGATGATCTGGGCGATCTGCTGGGGCGAGGTGTCGTTCGCGCGGGCGTGGCGGACGATCTCGGCGTCGATGTCCGACGAGTCGATCTGGACGTTCAACGAGTCGGCGAGGGCGTCGAGCACGAGCTGGGCCTTGACCGCCTCGGTCGCCTGCTTCCGGGCGTTCTCCTCGAAGTCCTCGCGGGAGGTGTCCTCCATCGCGAGGAGCTGGTCCATCTCGAGCCCGTACTGCTCGGCCTGCCGCTCGACCTGCTGGATGCGACCCTGCGTCTCCTGCTCGACCATCGAGGGCGGCAGCGGGACGTCGACGTTGGCGAGGTAGGCCTCGAGGATGCGGCCGCGGAGCTCGTGCTGCGCGGTCGTGATGCGCCGGCGGAGGAGCGAGTCGCGGATGTCCTTCTTGAGCTCCTCGAACGTGTCGAACTCGCTGGCGGTCGCAGCGAAGTCGTCGTCGAGGTCCGGGAGGGTCTTCTCGCGGACGTCCTTCACGGTGACGGTGAACTCGGCCTCCTCGCCGCCGTGCTCCGGGTACTCGTCGGGGAGGTTGTCGGTGTAGGTCAGCTCGTCGCCGGCCGAGGCGCCGACGAGCTCGTCGTCGAGCTTCGGCGTGACGCCGGCGGAGCCGATCTCGTAGAGCGCGTCCTCGACGTGGGCGGACTCGAGCTCCTCGCCGTCGACGGACACGCGGAGGTCGATGGTGACGTAGTCGCCGGTGGCCGCGGCGCGCTCGACCTCGTCGACCTCGGCGAAGCGCTCACGCAGCTGGGCGATCTGCTCGTCGACGTCCTCGTCGGCGATGTCCCAGTCGGGGAAGACCACCGAGATGCCGGTGTGGTCAGGCACGTCGAACTGCGGGCGGATCTCGACGGTGGCCTCGAACGTGCAGCCGTCGGTCTCGTCGAAGTTCTTGACGTCGACCTCGGGCATGGCGACCGGGTCGATCTCCGCCTCCTCGAGCGCCTCGGCGTAGTAGCCGTTGAGGGCGTCCTCCATCGCGTGCTGCGCGATGGCGCCGGTCCCGAGCCGCTGCTCGAGGAGCTTGCGCGGGACCTTCCCCTTGCGGAAGCCCGGCAGCGTGACCTGCTGGGCGAGGTGGCGGGCGGCCTCGTCGAACGCCTTCTTGACGCGGGCGGGCTCGACCTCGACGGTCAGCTTGACCTTGACGGGATCGAGGTTCTCGACGGTCGTCTTCATGGGTGGGAGGGCCTTCGGGCAGCGAGCGGAGAGCCACACGCGATCGGGCGGCAGGAGTGGCCGGGGATGGTGTCACCTCGGCTTCCGGGTGTCCATCCGGCGCGCGGAGCCTCCCGGTAGCGTCGGGGACGAGCGCCCGTCGAGGAGCCCTCCGAAGGAGCCGTCGTGTCCGTCCGTGTGGTCCTGCTCGACGTCAACGAGACGCTCTTCTCGCTCTCCGCGGTCCGGGAGCGGTTCGCCCGCACGGGCCTCGGCGCCGAGCGGCTGCCGGGCTGGTTCGCCGGGGTCCTCCGCGACGGCTTCGCGATCGCGGCCGCGGACGGGTTCGCGCTCTTCCCCGAGATCGCGCAGGTCCACCTCGAAGCGCTCGCACGCGAGCAGGGGCTGGACGACCCCGCAGCCGTCGCGTCCGAGGTGCTGGGCGGGTTCGAGGAGGTCGAGCCGCATGCGGACACCGTCGCGGGGCTGCGGTCGCTGCAGGAGGCGGGACACACCGTGGCGACCTTCACGAACGGAACCACCGCGATCACGCGCACGTTCCTCGAGCGCATCGGGGCGGCCGACCTCGTCGACCACGTCCTCGACGTGACCGGGCCCCAGCTGTGGAAGCCCCACGCCGCCGCGTACCGCTGGGCCTGCGACGCCGTGGGCGTGCGCAGGAAGGAGGCGGCCATGGTCGCGGTGCACCCGTGGGACATCCAGGGTGCCCAGCGCGCCGGCATGACGGGCTGCTGGGTCGACCGCTCCGGCGCCACCGCGTGGCCGTCGTTCCTCCCCGAGCCGTCCGTCACCGTGCGGCGGCTCGACGAGGTCGCCGACGCGCTGGCCTGAGGCCTCGAGTCGGGACGGGCCGTGGGGGCACCACCGCTACCCTCCGCCGGCACGGGATGTAGCGCAGCTTGGTTAGCGCACCTGCTTTGGGAGCAGGGGGTCGCCGGTTCGAATCCGGCCATCCCGACCGGCGTGGGGGGACGGTTGCCGTACGCTCCACGCCCCCGCGGGTGTAGCTCAATGGTAGAGCTCCAGTCTTCCAAACTGGCGACGGGGGTTCGATTCCCCTCACCCGCTCTGGATCATCAGATGTGGCCTTCCCGGGGGCCTCATCTGTTCCGCACCCTCGGGCCTGATGGCGTGACATGGATCGATGAGACCGCGAACGGTGGGACCACATCGATGCTCGTCGATACATCGGCTGAGCCGTCCGGAGGTCGGAAGAGCCATGCAGACCGTGTTCCCCCCCACCACGCAGGACGCCCCGACGGTGGCCGGCTGCCGGCCGCGTGGGACCGTGGTCGCCGAGGAGCTCCCGGAGCTCCTCGCCGCGTTCGTGGCCCGCGAGGACATCCGCGGCGCCGCGGGGCCGATCGCCGACCTGGCGGCCGCGGCGACGCGGCTCGACCGGGCCCGGCTCGCCATCCGCGCCTGCTGAGCTACCAGGCGACCGCGAGGTCGAGGGCGACGGACGGCACGGTCGGATCGTCCTGGTCGACGACACCGAGGAGGACGGCGCCGCCGGCGTGCGCGGCGACGACCGCGATCCCCTCGAGCTTCAGCACCTCGTCGTCGCTCGCGGGGATGGCCGCCACGCCGGCGACGGCGGCGCCCGCGAGGAGCGCGACCGCGGACCCGCTGACGGGACCGTCGGCCACGGGGTCGTCGGTGTCCTCGGCGCTCGCCGACACCAGGATCCGGTCGTCCGCGAGCGCGACCGCGTCGGTGACGGCCCAGACGGCGTCGCCGTGCCGACCGAGGTCGTACGCGTGGACCCTTCCGAGCGGGACCTCGCCGGCCTCGGCCCGACCGTCGAACACCGCGAGCAGCGCGTCGAGCGCCACGTCCACGCTCGCGGACGGGACCTCCGCGCCCCGACCGCGCTGGAACCAGCGCAGGCTCCCGCCGGCGAGGCACGCGCCCTCGAGGTTGCACTCCCCCGGCGGGAGGTCGAGGGCGGCGCTGACCGCCGCGTAGAGCGGTCCGAGGTCCGCCGCGGCCACGTCGGCGCCTCCGTCCCGCGGCGTGACGACGACGCCGCGGCGACGGTTCGGCAGCGACCCGGAGCCGAGCAGCAGCACCCCGTTTCCGGACGCCGGCGGGAGCTCCACGGCCGACTCGAGGTCGGGCTTCGACCGCTTCGTCCCGGCTGCCTCGCTGAACACGTCGTCGCCGTCGACCGGTGGCAGGAGCCGCAGCCGCACGGCCGTGACGGCGTCACGCGTCGGGAGCCAGGCACCCGACGTCGCGTCGTCCTGCGCCACGAGCCAGCCGCCCCCCAGCCGGGCCACCGCCGAGGCCGAGCGCACCGGCGTCCCGTCCTCGAACCGCAGCTCCCGCCGGCCGGTGACCTCGACGGTCAGCACTCAGCGACCGAGGTGGTCGAGCGTGCGCGCGAGGAAGCTCGCCATCTGACCCCGGTTGACGGCATCGATCGGGCAGTAGCGGAACTCGTCGCAGCCCCCGGTGATCTCGGCGGTGGAGAGCGCGTTGATCGCCCCGCGGTACGCCGACGCGGCGGTATCGACGAACCGCACCCCGTCCTCCTCCTCGAGGTGCAGACCGCGCTGCAGCATCGCGGCCATCTGCTCGCGGTTCAGCAGCTGCTCGGGACGGAAGCTCCCGTCGCGGTAGCCGGACGCCAGGCCGGCGGACACCGCGGCGGCGATGCCGGCCGCGTGCGTGTGGCCGTCGGGGACGTCCGAGAACGACACCGGCTCGCCGGCCGGAAGGTCGAACGCCCGGGTCAGGAACGTCGCCATCTGGGCGCGGGTCACGCGGGCGGTCGGGCAGTAGCGCCCGTCCCCGCACCCCGTGGTCACCCCTGCCGCCGCGATGCGCTCGATGCTCGGCGCGTGCACCGTGCCGTACGTGTCGGTGAACCGGGACGTGTTCCGCGCGACCAGACCCCGGACCTGGTCCATCTGCGCGTAGAACGCGTCGCCGGGGCAGGCAGTGCTGCCGATGTCGCGGTGCGCCGAGACCGTGTCGACGGTCGAGCCGTTGCGGGCGACGGCCGTGCCGTAGGCGGAGATGCCGTGCAGCCGGAACTTCCACGCGATCGTGTCCGCCATGGCAGCCACCGCGACCGCCGGCGGGGCCTCCTCGGCGAAGTGCCCCATGATGGAGATGCCGAACGAGCCGGTGTTGTAGCCGGCCGCGTGGGCGCCGATGACCGCCTTGTCCAGACCGCCCTGGCGGCCCTCGTAGACCGTCCCGTAGCGGTCGACGAGCACGTTGTAGCCGATGTCGTCCCAGCCCATCGTCCGCGTGTGGTAGTGGTAGATGCCGCGCACGATCGCCGGCGCGTCCTCGGCCGTGTAGTCGTTGGAGCCGGCCGTGTGGTGGACGACGGCGAAGTCGACGTCGGACGCGTACTCCGGGGCGGCACGGCGGAGCGTCTCGTCCGCACCCCACTCGGCCCGCGAGACGTAGGACAGCCCCGAGAGGGTCGCGGCCTCGGCCGCCGGCGTCCCCACGGCGACGCGGGTCCGCGCCGGCTCGGCCGTGCCGTCCGGGGCGAGGCCGACCGGGTCGATCGCGTGGACGGCGACGTCCTCGACGGACCCGCCGGCGAGCTCGACCTGGACGAACCGCGACGGCCCCACCCAGACCGCCTCGGTGAAGCCGGGGCGCACCCGCGACGCCTCCGCGCTGCCGGCGTCCGGTCCGTCCTCCCCGAGGAGCTCGGTCTCGACCCACGGTCCCCACGTCCGCCCGTCGAGCGAGGTGCGGACCTCGGCGGCCCCCCCGGCGGGGAGCTCGAGCCCGACCATGGCGAACGGCTCGGCGGCGGCCGCGGGGCGCGACCGCTCCGCGGCGCGGGCGGCGGCCCGTGCGAGGCCGTCGACGGCGGGGACCGCGTCCTCGGCGCGGAGCCCGGTCAGGCGCACCGAGGTCGTCTCCGGCGGGGCCGCGAGCACCAGCGTGGCGCCCAGCGGCAGCACGCTGAGGACGAGCGCGAGGACGAACAGGGTCGTGAGACGGCGGGTCACGGCAGCGGCTCTCGTGGGATGCGGCGGGAGGCGTGGGCGGGTACGGGCCTGCTCCGGTGGGAGCGTCGGGTGACACCCGAACGGGTCGCGACCCTGCCCGGTCGGCCGGTGACCGGCCGGAAGTCGTCGCCCCGCGCACCGTGGGAACCTCGGCGGACGCCGCGGCGTACGCGGCGACACGGGGACACCGGACACATCGGACGCACCTGGCACGTGCTCAAGCGATCCCGGGTCCCGACCGGTCGTGACGCGCGCGCTCCGCGCGCCGCAACCCCGACCTGCGCGGGGGTGGGGCCTGCGGAGCGACGGCCGCTGCGTGCTCTACCATCCTGCCGAGCTCCCGATCCCGCATCGCATCGACGAGGACCCCGTGACCGCGCTCCGAC
>JAHWKB010000158.1 GCA_019348115.1 Actinomycetota bacterium
CGAGCGGGAGCGTGCCGTAGGTCACCATGAGGTTCAGCTGGTTGGCGGGGACCAGACGGTCGCGGTCGACGAGGTTCGGCAGGGTCGCGTCCTTCGCCGGGATGAACAGCGTCGACATGACCTCGATCAGGAAGGTCGCGACGAACAGCTGGAAGACGTCACCCACGAGGGCGACCCAGATCATCACGAGGCCCCGGCCGATGTCGGTCGCGATGAGCGTGCGCTTGCGGTCCCACCGGTCGACGTAGACGCCGGCGACCGGGCCGAGGAGCAGGGTCGGCAGGACCCGCGCGACCATGATCCCGGACAGCGCGAACGCGCCGGCGCGGGTGGCGCCGGCGAGCGTCTCGGTGAGCGCGAGGATCGCGAACAGCCCGATCCAGTCGCCCATGCTGGAGGCCAGCATGGCGAAGAAGAGGTTGCGGAACCGCTCGTTGTCCCCGAGCAGGGCGCGGTAGGCGGCGCGCTCCGCCCCGCCGCCCAGCACATCTCCCGGCGGCCCCTCGGTCGGGGACGCGGATCGTTGAGCACTCACCGTCGACCGAGCGTAGCCGGGGTCAGGACGACTTCTTGGACGCCTTCTTCGCGGTCTTCTTCCTCGCGCTGGCCTTCTTGGTCGACGTCTTGGCCGTCTTCTTCTTGGCGGCCTGCTTCTTCGGCGCCGGCTTCTTGGCCTCCAGGAACGTCATCGCGATCGGCTCGTAGGGCTCCGGCCAGCCGGACAACGGCTCGCCGCCGACCGCCGGGTCGTAGGCCTCGACGCCGGGCACGACGTCGATCGTGTGGACCGACGGCTGGTCGAAGGAGTCGAGCTCGAAGTGGTGCTCGATCTCGGGGTGGGTGCAGATGGCCGTCGGCACCTTGCGGTTGCGCGGCGGGGGCCGCAGCGGTGCCCCGCACTCCGGGCACGGGTCCGCGATGGGGACCGACCAGATCGCGAACTGGTCGTCGGGGTAGCCGGCCGAGCCGACGAACGGCTTGCCGTACCGCGACGTGCGCAGCTCCATGTGGCTCTTGCCGTCGGTCGGGCTGATGAACGGCTTCCACTCGTCGCCGTCGAGGTGGACGGCGCGCTGCGAAAGGTTCCGGATGCCCTTGCACTTCGGGTAGTCGGGGCAGCCGTAGAACTGACCGAACTTCCCCGACCGCAGGAGCATCGGCTGGCCGCACTCGAGGCACAGGACGTTCGGGTCGGGGTCCGGCTCGGGCTCGGGCTCGCCGACGGTGCCGTCGTCGTTCAGCGGGAGCGTCCCCTGACAGTCCGGCCAGCGGCTGCACGACGCGAACCACTGCTTGGACTTGCCGGAGAACACCCGCTCCATCGGGGCGCTGCACTCGGGGCAGTCGGCCGGGTGGTGCAGCGGGAGGCGCGGCCGCTCGGGCTTGCGCTCCTTCACCCAGTGGTCGACCTCGTCGAGGAAGCGGGTGACCGTCGAGCACCACGCCTCCTCGCCTTCCGCGATCTCGTCGAGGGTCGACTCCATCCGAGCGGTGAAGTCGAGGTCCACGACCTCGCTGAAGTGCGCCTTCATGAAGGAGACGACGACCTCGCCGAGCGGCGTCGGGAAGAAGCGGCGCGACTCGATGCGCACGTAGTCGCGGGCCGCGATCGTGCCGATGATCGAGGCGTACGTCGACGGGCGACCGATGCCCTCGGCTTCGAGGGTCTTCACGAGCGTCGCCTCGGTGTAGCGCGGCGGCGGGTTCGTGAAGTGCTGCTCGGAGGTGAGCTCACGCAGGTCGAGGACCTGGCCCTCCTCGAGGTCGGGGAGCTCCGAGGTCTCGTCGTCGCCGTCCTCGTCCTCGTCCCGCCACTCGCGGTAGACCTTGAGGTAGCCCTCGAACTTCAGGACCTGTCCCGTGACACGGAACGTCAGGTCGGTGCCGTCGGGCTCGGTGCCGACGACGTCCGCGGAGACCCGGTCGAAGATCGCCTGCGCCATCTGGGTCGCGACCGTGCGCTTCCAGATGAGGTCGTAGAGCTTGAACTGGTCGTCCTTCAGGTGCTTGCGCACCGCCTGCGGGGTGCGTCCGACCACCGTGGGACGGATGGCCTCGTGAGCCTCCTGCGCGCCCTTGGCCTTCGACCTGTAGGCGCGGGGCGAGTCGATGGTGAACCGCTGACCGTACTTCTCGGACACGAGCGCGTTGATGTCGCGCAGGGCCGTGTCGGAGAGGTTCACCGAGTCGGTCCGCATGTAGGTGATCAGTCCCTCCTGCTCACCCGAGCCGAGCCGCACGCCCTCGTAGAGCTGCTGGGCCACGGCCATCGTCTGGCGGGCGGAGAAGCCGAGCTTGTTGGCCGCGTCCTGCTGGAGCGTGGAGGTGGTGAACGGCGGTTTGGGGTTGCGCCTGGTCTCGGACCTCCGCACCTCGGCCACGCGGTAGTCGAGCGCCTCGGCACGTGCCCTGAGCTCGGTGGCGGCGGCCTCGGAGTCGACGAGGAGGAGCTTCTCGAGCGCCTTCTCGTCGGCCTCCTTCTTGTCGAGGTCCTTCGGCGTGGCCAGCCGCTTGTCGCCGACGCCGTGGAGCTTGGCGTCGATCGTCGGCGTGGCGTCGCCCTCCCGGGCGAAGGCGCCGGCGAAGTCCCAGTACTCCTGCGGCACGAAGGCCCGGATCTCGTCCTCGCGGTCGACGATGATCCGGAGCGCGACCGACTGCACGCGCCCCGCGGAGATGCCGGAGGCGACCGTGCGCCAGAGCACGGGCGACAGGCGGTAGCCGACGATGCGGTCGACGGCGCGGCGGGCCTGCTGGGCGTCGACGAGCGCGGTGTTGAGCCGTCGCGGCCGCTCGAAGGCGGCGAGGATGGCGTCCTTCGTGATCTCGTCGAAGGTCACGCGGTTGGTCGTCTCGAGGTCGAGGTCGAGGACCTCGGCGACGTGCCAGGCGATGGCCTCGCCCTCGCGGTCGAGGTCGGGGGCGAGCCAGACGGTCGTGGCGTCCTTCGCGGCCTTGCGCAGCGCCGCGACGTGCTTGGCGGAGTTGCCCGGCACCTCGTAGACGAGGTGGCAGCCACCGCCGTCCTCGACCTCGATCGCGAAGTTCGACTTCGGGAGGTCGCGGATGTGCCCGTACGACGCCAGCACCTGGAAGCGGTCGCCGAGGTACCGCTCGATGGTCTTGGCCTTCGCCGGGGACTCGACGATGACGAGGTTCTCGGCCACGCGGGCCACTCCTTCTAGAGGGGGGACGGGCCGTCGCGGTGGTGGTCCGCGGTGGCCGTCCGTGGGGCGGAAGGTGCGGGCACGGGGCGGCCACGTCAACTACGCGAGTCGGACCGCCCGTCGAGCGGGAGCTCCCGGGGTCCCGTAGGGACCCCGGTCGCGCGGACCGGCCGTGCACCCCCCGCGCGGCGGCCCCGGCTCGTGGCACGCCGCAGGACGGCCGCCGACCTTGGCCCCTCCCGGACCACCGCGCTAGCCTCCGCGCGCAGCGGCCGGCTTCGCACGGCCCGACCTCCTCGCGCGCCCCCACACTCCCGAAGGGCTACCACCGTGTCCGCCATCCCGTATCTCGCCGTCGCGGCTGCCATCGCCGGTCTCGCGCTCGCGGCCTACTTCTCGAAGGTCGTCATGGCGGCCGACGAGGGCACCGACCTCATGAAGGAGATCGCCGCGGCGATCCGTGAGGGAGCCATGGCCTTCCTCCGCCGCGAGTACCGCTGGGTGGCGGTGTTCGTCGCCGTCATGACGATCGTCATCTTCGTGGTGCTGCCCTACGGCCGGCCCTGGGGCTCGATCGCCTACATCATGGGCGCGGTGTTCTCGGCCTTCGCCGGCTTCATCGGCATGCGCATCGCGACCGCTGCCAACGTCCGCACGGCGAACGCCGCCCGGCAGGGCGCCGCGCAGGCGCTCCCCCTGGCGTTCCGCGGCGGCGCGGTCATGGGCTTCACGGTCGCCGGCCTCGGCCTCCTCGGCATCGCCCTGGCCTACATCGTCTTCGTCCAGATCCTCCGCGTCGCCGACGCCTTCCAGGTCGTCGCGACCTTCGGCCTCGGCGCCTCCTCGATCGCGCTGTTCGCCCGTATCGGCGGCGGCATCTACACCAAGGCCGCCGACGTCGGCGCCGACCTCGTCGGCAAGGTCGAGGCCGGCATCCCCGAGGACGACCCGCGCAACCCCGCCACCATCGCCGACAACGTCGGTGACAACGTCGGTGACGTCGCCGGCATGGGCGCCGACCTGTTCGAGTCCTACGCCGGCTCCATCGTCGCCCCGATGATCCTCGCCGCCCTGCTCTTCGGTGGCCTCGGCCCGGACCTCCGCCCCGTCGAGGACCTCTCGACGCTCCAGGAGTCGACCTTCCTGTTCCCGCTCCTCGTCGCCGCCATCGGCATGTTCATGTCGGTCATCGGTGCGCTGCTCGTCCGTGGCCGCAAGGGCAAGAGCCTCTCGGCCCAGCTCCACTTCGGCACCAACGTCGCGATGGTCCTGACGGCGATCCTGTCCGTCGCGGCCTCGTTCTGGATCTTCGGCGACGACGTCCCCGAGGTCACCAACCCGCTGTGGCTCGGCCTCACGATCGTCGTCGGCCTCGTCGCCGGCTACGCCATCGGGTTCACGTCCGAGTACTACACCTCCGACCACTACAACCCGGTCAAGAAGCTCGCCGGCCAGTCCGAGACCGGCCCGGCGACCGTCATCATCGGCGGCATCGCCGACGGCATGCTCTCGACCGTCGCGTCCGTGCTGCTCGTCGTCGGCGCCATCGGCGGGGCGTTCTGGCTCGGTCAGGCGGCGATCCCCGGCAACGACGCCTCCGGCATCTACGGCGCCGCCCTCGCCGCCATCGGCATGCTCGCCACCACCGGCGCGGTCGTCGCGGTCGACGCCTACGGCCCGATCTCGGACAACGCCGGCGGCATCGCCGAGATGGCCCACCTCCCCCCGGAGGTCCGCGAGGTCACCGACTCGCTCGACTCGCTCGGCAACACCACCGCGGCCGTCGCCAAGGGCTTCGCGATCGGGTCCGCCGCGCTGACCGCCCTGGCGCTGTTCCGGTCCTACACGGCCGCGGTCGCGCCCGAGGGCGAGGTGTCGCTGCTGATCAACCTCACCGAGGTCGACGTCGTCATCGGCCTGTTCCTCGGCTCGATGATCACGTTCGCGTTCGGCGCGCTCACGATGAAGTCGGTCGGTCGCGCCGCCCAGGCGATGATCGTCGAGGTCCGGCGCCAGTTCGCCGAGATCCCGGGCCTCCGCGAGGGCCGCGAGGGCGTCAAGCCCGACGCCGCCCGCTGCGTCGACATCTCCACCCAGGCGGCGCTGCGCGAGATGATCGTCCCGGGTGCGCTCGCGATCATCCTCCCGCTCGCGGTCGGCTTCGTGTCGATCGAGGCCCTCGGTGGCCTCCTCGCCGGCGCGCTCGTCACCGGCTTCCTGCTGGCCATCTTCATGGCCAACGCCGGCGGCGCGTGGGACAACGCGAAGAAGTACATCGAGGCCGGCAACTTCGGCGGCAAGGGCTCGGAGAACCACAAGGCGGCCGTCGTCGGCGACACCGTCGGTGACCCGTTCAAGGACACCTCCGGCCCGGCGATGAACATCCTCATCAAGGTGA
>JAHWKB010000159.1 GCA_019348115.1 Actinomycetota bacterium
TCCAGCCGGTGGTGGTGAACCAGAAGAAGCGGTCGTCCTCGCCGAGGTCGTGGTGCAGCGCCAGGATCTTGAGGTGCTCGATGAGGACGCCGCCGTGCCCGTGGACGATCGCCTTGGGCAGGCCCGTGGTGCCCGACGAGTAGAGGACGTAGAGCGGGTGGTCGAACGGGACGGGAGTGAACTCGAGCTCTCCACCGTCCTCGGCGACGAGCTCGTCCCAGGTCACCGCGTCGGGGATCCTCGTCTCGTCCGGGTGGAGGTAGGGGATCGCGACCGTGGCCTCCAGCGACGGGAGCTCGGCGCGGATCCGCGCCACCTCGTCGGCGCGGTCGACCTCCTTGGTCCCGTAGCGGTAGCCGTCGACGACGAGCAGGACCTTCGGCTCGATCTGGGCGATGCGCTCGACGACGGACGTGGTGCCGAACTCCGGGGCGCACGACGACCACACCGCCCCGAGCGACGCCGCCGCGAGGAACGCGACCGTCGTCTCGGGGATGTTCGGCGCGTACGCGGCGATGCGGTCGCCCTCGCGGACGCCGAGCCGGCGGAGACCGGCGGCGGCACGCGCGACCCGGTCGCGCAGCTCGTCGAAGCTCAGCACGACCTCGTCGCGCGTCTGCGACCGCGCCACGAGCGCCGGGCGGTCCCCCGTCTCCCGCAGGGCGTGCTCGGCGTAGTTCAGCGTGGCGCCGGGGAACCAGACGGCGCCGGGCATCGAGGGGTCGGCCAGGACCGCGGTCGGCTCGTCGACGAAGTGCACGTCGAAGTGGTCGACGACGGTGCGCCAGAACCCCTCGAGGTCCTCCACCGACCAGGCCCACGCGGCGGCGTAGTCGGGGAGGGCCACGCCGGCACGCTCCTCCGCGGCGTCGAGGAAGGCACCCATGCGGGTCGTGGCGCGTGCGTCCGGCGGCGGCTCCCACACCACCGTCCCGAGCAGCTCGGAGGTCAGCTCGTCGGGGTCGAGGCGCTCGCTCATCGTGGCTCCGCAACGCAGACCGGCCGTGGACGGGTCGCCACGGTAGTCGTCGCGATCGGGAACCGGCCGGGGCGACGCGGCGTCCGACCGGACGACGGCGGCACGAGGTCGCCAGTCCCAGGAGACGAGAGAAGAGATGGAGAGGAAGACGATCGCCGCGTTCTTCGCGGCGGCCATGCTCGCGACCGGCTGCGGGGGCGCCTCGACGGCCGACCAGGCCGAGCAGCCGACCGGCGGCGGCGACATGGCGATGTGCGCGCCCGGGGTCACCGACTGCGTGGACACGGTGGTGGACGACCAGGGCGGCGACGGCGCCGGCACCCGACCGAGCGACGACACCCTCCGTGAGACGGCGCAGTCCCTCCTCGGCACCGCGGAGGCCGAGCTCCCCGAGGACGTCCGGATCGGCCGCCGTGGCGGCGAGCAGATGATGCTCACCGAGGACTACGTCGTCGGCCGGTTCACCGCCGAACTCGACGACGACGGCACGGGGACCTTCCGGGTCACCAGCGTCACCGTCGAGCTGGAGCGGGGGCCCGAGACCTTCTCGGCGTGACGTCCCCCCGGGGCGCCGGTCGGAGCGATGGAGTACGGTCGTCGCCCAGCGCACCCGAGCACCCGGTGCCTTCCAGGACCGGCGAACCGGGGAGTGGGGAGACGTGACGTTGCGTGTGGTCGTCATCGACGACAGCAGCGACCTCCGCCTCCTCGTGCGCCGCCGCCTCGAGGTCGAGGGTGGGTTCGAGGTCGTCGCGGAGGCCGGCGACGCCGAGAGCGGCCTCGCCGCGGCCGAGGCCGCCCAGCCCGACGTCGTGCTGCTCGACCTCATGCTCGGGCACGAGGACGGTGCCGAGCTCGTCGGGCCCCTGATGCGCTCGTGTCCGCGCACGATGATCGCGGCCTTCAGTGCCCTCGCCCCCGAGACCGAGGAGGAGCGCCTGCGGCGGCTGGGCGCGTTCAGCTACTACCCGAAGGAGGCGAGCGAGTCGCTCGCCGCCTGGATCCGTGAGGACCACGCATCGTTCGTGCGGGCCCTCGCCGGCGAGGACGTCGTCGCACCGTCGGCCCTCACGCGCCCGCGGCTCTCCGGGACGTGAGCCGGGGGCTGACGCCGACGGACCCCACGGTCGCCGCCGGCGCCAGCGGTCCGGTCACGGCTGGAAGACGACCTTGATGCAGCCGTCGTCCTTCTTCTGGAACATCTCGTAGGCCTGGGGCGCCTGTTCGAGCGGCAGCTTGTGCGTCGCCATGTCGAGGGTCCCGAGCGGGTCGGCGTCGTCGAGGACCAACGGCAGGATGTCGTCGATCCAGCGCTTCACGTGGCACTGCCCGAAGCGCATCGTGATGCCCTTGTCGAAGATCTCCAGCATCGGCATCGGGTCGATGGCTCCGCCGTACACGCCGCTCACCGAGACGGTCCCACCCCGGCGCACCGTCGAGATCGCGTCCGTGAACGCCGACAGCCGGTCGATGCCGAGCTCCTCGATCATCTTCTGGGCCACCGGCTCGGGGAGCAGGCCGGCGGCGTGCTGCGCGAAGGCCGCCATGGACGATCCGTGCGCCTCCATGCCCACCGCGTCGACCACGCCGTCGGGGCCGCGACCGTCGGTCAGGTCACGGACGACGCCGGCGACGTCGTCGACCTCACGGAGGTCGATGGTCTCGACGCCGTGGCGCCGCGCCATCTCGAGACGCTCGGGGACGAGGTCGATCCCGATCACGGTCCCGGCGCCCTGGTGCCGGGCGATGCGGGTCGCGAACTGCCCGACGGGGCCGAGCCCGAACACGGCCACGCTGCCGCCCTTCGGCACGTCGGCGAACTCGTAGCCCTGCCACGCCGTCGGGATGATGTCGGACAGGTAGAGGAAGCGCTCGTCCACCGGACCCTCGGGGACCTTGATGCAGGCGAAGTCGGCGTACGGCACCCGCAGGTACTCGGCTTGACCGCCGGGGACCTGCCCGTAGAGCTCGGTGTAGCCGTAGAGCGCAGCGCCCTTGTCGTGGGTGCGCACCTGGGTCGTCTCGCACTGGGCGTAGTACCCGCGCTCGCACATCCAGCAGCGACCGCAGCAGACGTTGAACGGGACGACCACGCGGTCACCGACGGACAGCTCGCCGGCCGCCTCGGACCCGACGGCCTCGACGATGCCCATCGGCTCGTGGCCGACGATGTCGCCTTCGTGCATGAACGGACCGAGCACCTCGTAGAGGTGCAGGTCCGAGCCGCAGAGGCCGGTGGACGTGATGCGGATGATCGCGTCGGTCGGCTCCTGGATCACCGGGTCGGGGACCGTTTCCACACGCATGTCGCGCTTGCCGTGCCAGGTGACCGCTCTCATCGTCAGCTCCGATCGTCGGGGTCCCGTCGTCCCCTCCACCGTGCCCGGCCCACGGCCACGCGCCGGGCGGGACCGCCGACGGACGACCACGACGACCGGCGGACGACCGACGGGACCCCCGTACGGTCGTCCCGGGCCCCCACTGGAGGTGGTCGCCGTGCGACGGAACGGAGCGGGCATGCGCGTCGTGGTGCTGGGCGGGACCGGCAACGTCGGGTTCGCGCTGACGCGCGCGCTCGCCGACGAGCCGCAGATCGACGAGGTGGTGGGCGTCGCGCGACGCGTGCCGGATGCCGACGTGCGGGGTACCACCGACTGGCGCGCCGTCGACATCGCCACCGACGACCTCGTCCCGCTGCTGCGCGGGGCGGACGCCGTCGTCCACCTGGCGTGGCTCATCCAGCCCGGCCGTGACCTCGAGAAGCTCTGGGCCGTCAACGTGGACGGCACCGACCGCGTCCTCCGTGCCGTCGCGGCGGCGGGCGTGGGGACGCTGGTCTACGCGTCCTCCATCGGGGCCTACTCGCCGGCCCACGACGAACGACCCGTCGACGAGTCGTTCCCCACGCACGGCATCGCGACGTCGTCGTACTCGCGGCAGAAGGCCTACGTCGAGCGCCTCCTCGACACCTTCGAGGCCGAGCACCGCGGCACCCGCGTGGTCCGGCTGCGCCCCGGGCTGATCTTCTCGCGCGACGCGGCGGAGGAGCAACGGCGCTTCTTCCTCGGGATGCTCGTCCCCCGGGCGCTCCTCCGGCCCGGTGTGCTCCCCGTCTTCCCGCACCTCCCCGCCGTGCGCTTCCAGGCCGTGCACAGCGACGACGTCGCGGACGCCTACCGCCGGGCGGTGCTGTCCGATGTCCGCGGCGCGTTCAACGTGGCGGCCGATCCCATCCTGTCCACGCGCGACGTCGCGGACGTCCTCGGGGCACGCCCGGTTCCCGTGCCCCGTCTGCTGGCCCGCTGGGGTGCCGCGGGCACCTGGCGCCTGCGGCTGCACCCGGTGGAGCCGGGCTGGGTCGACCTCGGCGTGCGGTCGCCGGTGATGGACACGACCCGCGCCCGCACCGAGCTCGGCTGGACCCCGGCGCACGATGCGAGGGACGCGCTCCGCGCCGTGCTCGGCGGCATCGCCGACGGCACCGGCGCACCCACCCCGACGCTCGCGCCGGGACGGCGGCCGGGGGAGGTCGGGACGCGCCACGGGGCCCGCTACAGCACCGACCCGCGCGCAGAGGCGCCCGACCGCTGATCCGACGCCGTGCCCGGGAGGGTTCCACCCGGTGTCCGTCGAAGGAGGCACCGACGACCTCCCCCGGACCCCAGGACCCCCGCCCCCCATGCGCCCTGTCACGCCCTGCCTGCGCCCGCTCGCCGCCGCCCTGGCCGCATCCGTCGGTCTCACCCTGCTCGCCGTCCCCGCCACGGCACAGGACGGGGCGCCGCTGTCCTCCGACGACGGCAGTCGGCGGGCGACGATCCACCGGACGAGCTACGGCATCCCGCACATCGTCGCCGACGACATCGAGTCGCTCGGCTTCGGACAGGGCTACGCCGCCGCCGAGGACACCGCCTGCTCGCTCGCGGACACGCTCCTGACCGCGCGTGGCGAGCGCTCGCGCTTCCTCGGGCCCGACGAGCCCTACAGCGACCAGGTGACGCTCAACGCCACCAACCTCGAGGTCGACGCGCTCGTCACCGACATCCGCGAGCGCGGGATCGTGGAGGAGCTCCTCGCCGACCCGGCCACCGGGCCGAGCGTCGAGGTCCGCGCCCTGACCGAGGGCTACGTCGCCGGCGTGAACCGCTACCTCGAGGACGTCGGCGGCAGCCACGGCATCACGGATCCGGCCTGCACGGGCGCGCCGTGGGTGCGCGAGGCGGAGCCGATCGACCTCTGGTACGGCATCTACCTCGCCAACCTGCTGGCGTCGACCGGCGTGTTCGTGCCCGAGATCGTGCACGCGGCGCCGCCGAGCCCCGACGATCCGGACCTCGGGCTGCCCGCGGCGCGCGGCTTCGCGGGCGTCCCGGCACAGCTCCCGTCCCACGAGGAGCTCCTCGCACGTCTGGGCAAGGACCCCGAGCCCACCTTCGGGTCCAACGGCACGGCGCTCGGCGGCGACGTCACCACGACCGGTCG
>JAHWKB010000160.1 GCA_019348115.1 Actinomycetota bacterium
CCGACGGCGACGAGATCGTCGTCGAGCCGTTCCGCGCCACGGGCTTCCCGCTGATCAAGGACCTCGTGGTCGACCGCAGCGCCTTCGACGAGATCGTCATGGCCGGCGGCTACATCTCCGTCGACACCGGCTCGGCCTCCGACGCGAACCTGACGCCGGTGCCCAAGGACACCTCGGACCGGGCGATGGATGCCGCCGCCTGCATCGCCTGCGGGGCCTGCGTCGCCGCGTGCCCCAACGGTGCGGCGCAGCTGTTCACGTCGGCCAAGATGGCGCACCTGAACCTGCTGCCCCAGGGCCAGCCCGAGCGCTACGACCGCGCCGAGGGCATGGTCGAGGTGATGGAGCAGTACTTCGGCTCCTGCACGAACATGGGGGAGTGCGAAGCGGTCTGCCCGAAGGGCATCTCGATCGACTTCATCGCGCTCATGAACAAGGACTACCTCAAGTCGAAGTTCGTCAACCGCAAGACGTCGCAGGCCAGGAGCGGCGGCGACGGCTGACGCGATCGACGTGACGACGAGGCCCCGCTCCGGCGGGGCCTCGCTCGGTCAGATGCTGAGCGCGGCCCGGCCGGCGATGAGGATCCCGCCGGCGATCACGAGCGACGCGGTCACGGTGGGCAGGCGCTGGGTGACCCACGCCCACCGCCCGGAGGTGTCGAGCCGGTCCAG
The DNA here is from genome assembly GCA_019348115.1 of Actinomycetota bacterium. Lineage (GTDB taxonomy): Bacteria > Actinomycetota > Nitriliruptoria > Nitriliruptorales > Nitriliruptoraceae > JAHWJY01. The sequence goes on from JAHWKB010000160.1 coordinate 675, forward strand.
GAGACGGGTCCGGAGGCGGACGAGCAGCAGGCCGGCCAGCAGCAGCGTCAGGGCCATGCCCACCCCGTAGGCGAGGACGAGCAGCAGGCCGAAGCCGAAGCGGCCGAGCGCGATGCCGGCGACCAGCACGACGAGCGCGGACGGGCTCGGGAGCATGCCGCCGGCGAGACCGGGGAGCACCAGCGAGCGCCACCCGAGGGGGCCCGGCGCGGCGTGGTCGTGCGTGTGCCCGTGATCGTGCCCGTGGTCGTGTCCGTGCCCGTGGTCGTGCGTGTGCCCGTGGTCGTGCCCGGCGCCGCCCCGACGGGCACGCAGGAGGAGCCACGCCCCGACCGCGGCGAACAGGACACCGGACACCACGCCGAGCCACGGGTAGAGACGCTCGGGAGCGAACGCCGCCGAGGCCGTGACGAGGAGGCCGAGGAGGAGGACACCGAGGGTGTGGGTGACGGCCACCGTGGTGCCGAGGCCGAGCATCTGCCCGAGCGTGCCCTCACGGCTGACGAGGTAGGCGGCCATCACGGTCTTGCCGTGACCGGGCGCGAGCGCGTGGGAGGCACCGAGCACGACGGCGATCAGCGTGGCCAGCAGGACGAAGCCGGCCGTCAGCTGCTGCCGCCCCATGAGCTCGGAGAGCCCGTCGGTCGCGCGCTCGAGGGCCTGGATCCCGCCCGTCGGCGCGAACCCCGCCAGCGGGTCGCGTGTCTCCGCGTCGCCCACCGTCAGGGTCGCGGTGGTGACGTCGAGGGGCGCCCGGTCCTCCGGGTAGGCCCGCAGCTCGTCGCTCACGGACTCGGCGGGGACGTCGGCGGACGCGAGGAGCGGGCCGTCGGCGACCACCTCGCGCCAGCCGATCCGGCCGGGTTGGTTCGTGTCCTCGAACCCGACCTCGGTCCCGGTGGCGATCGAGGCCGGCGCCGTCAGGTCACAGGTGAGCCGCAGCGTGGGGAGGCCCGCCTGGCCCTCCGGGAAGGTGAGGCTGGCACGGTTCGTCAGGATCTGGACCGGGACGGCGTCCGTCGTCAGCACCAGCCCGTCGGCGAGCTCGCCGCACCGCTCCTCGGCGTACGTCGTCGACTCGGCGAAGCTGATCTCGCCGTCGGCGTCCGCGTCCAGGCGCTGTCGCGCCTGCACCGTCGGCAGCTCGGCGAGATCGAGCACGTAGGTCAGCTCGAAGCCGCTCGCCCCGACGGTGACGCGCGTGAACGTGTTCGAGGTGAAGTTGCCCAACGGGTGCGCGAACGCGGCGGCCGCGATCGACCACGAGCAGCCGACGAGGAGCAGGAGGGGGAGGAGCCGGCGTCTCACGTGGCGGCCGCCGCGGGCACGGGCACGTCGAGGCGATCCGCGAGCTCGCGCAGCTCGTCGAGGAGGGCGAACGAGAACCACGGGTCGAGCTCGAGTGCCGACGTCAGGAGCGCCCTCGCGCGGTCCTCGTCACCGGCGGCGGTCACGGCGGCCGCGTGGAAACGCAGCAGCGGATCCGCGGTGTCGAGCCGCAGCGCGCGCTCCACGATCGGGCCGGCCTCGTCGGACCGACCGGCGCGATGCAGCGCCCATGCCAGCGCGTCGGCCGCGTAGATGTTGTCGGGGCGGGACTCGAACGCCGCGGTCGCGAGCTCCACCGCGACGTCGGGGTCCCCGTGGTCGGCCTCCAGGAGCGCCAGCTCGAGGTCGACGACCTGCCCGGCGTCCTGCTGCAGGGCGGCCATGGCTCGGGCCAGCTCCAGCGCGGACGCACGGCCCTCGGCGTCGCCGGCCGCTTCGCGGAGGTCGGCCAGGAGCAGGACCGCGTCGAGCCGTGGGAGCTCGTCGACGAGGGCCGCGAGCTCCTCGGCGGCTGCAGCCGGGGAGGTGCGGACGGCGGAGATGCGGATCAGGCCGAGCTGGGCCGGGACGAAGTCGGGGACGGCGTCGAGGGCGCGCGTGTAGGCGCCCTCCGCCGCGGACAGGTCGCCGCCACGTCGGTGCAGGTCGCCCAGGAGGCTCGTGACCGCGGCGCGGTCACCGGGCACGGCGGACCCGGCCTGCTCCGCCTGCTGCATCGCGGTGATCGCCCCTGCAAGATCGCCGTGGAGCTCGCGGAGGTACGAGGCGCGCGCGAGGGCCGGGAGGCCGGGATCGAGGTCGAGCATGGTCTGCAGGGACTCCGCCGCGGCCGCGTAGTCCCCGAGTTCGGCGGCGGCGTCGACGGCCAGCCCGTGCGCCTCGGCGCTCGCCGGCAGGGCGACGACGGCGCGCTCGGCCGTCCGACGTGCGTCGGCGAACCGGTGCAGCGAGAGCTCGAGGTTGCCCCGGGCGAGGATCGTCATCGGGGCGTCGGGTCCCAGTTCCTCGGCACGCTCGAGCGCGCGCTCGGCGAGGGCGTAGAACGCCGGGTCGCCCTCGATGGCGGCGCGCTGGGTGTAGGCGACGGCCAGCCCCTGCCACGCCTCGAGGTCGCCAGGGTCGGCCGCGGTGCGCTCCTCGAGGACGACCGTCCGGTCGGCCACCGAACGGACGGGAGCCGGCGCGGGAACCGCCGTAGGTTCGGCCCGGAACGTGAGGAACCCGATCACCGGGATCGCCACCACCGCCAGGAGGACGAGCGTGGGAACGAGGCCCTGGAGGACGCCCCGGCGTGGCGCGGTCGTCGGCGTCTGCACCAATCCTCCTCCGTGGCTCGTCCCGAACTACCTGCTGTAGGACGTTCGGTACGGACCTTATTCCGGTTCGGTCGGATGCCAGGCCGACGAAAGCCAGAGGGAGCGACGTGACGCAGGCAGACACCTCCGCGACACGCAGGCTCGCCCGACCGATCGTGCTGGCCCTGGGCGCCGCTGCGGTCCTGGCGCTCGGACTGTTCGTCGGAGCGCGCTTCGGTGGCACCGATGACGTCGCGGCCCCCTCCGCCTCTCCCGCCGCCTCCAGCACCGCCGCGACGGAGGCGCTGCAGGTGTCGGACGCGCCTCCCGCCCCCGCGGCGTCCGCGGTCCCGGGCCCTGCCGCCGATCCCACCGGCGCGGTCGAGGGCTACCTCACCGCTGAGGCCACCCGCGACCTCGAGATCGCCTTCACGTACCTCGCGGCGGAGGAGCAGGCGGCGTTCGGCACCGCCGCAGGCTACGTCGCCGCGCACGCCGACCTCCTCGGCGCCGTGACCGGGTTCACCGTCGAGGACGTGAGCGCCCCGACCGGCGACCCGGCGACGGCCACGGTGACCGCGATCGTCGGCTTCGAGCCGACGCTCGATCCCGTCGTGGGCCTCGTCCCCGCGAAGGCGACCGTGGTGTTCCCCGTCCTCGAGGGCCCGGAGGGCTGGACGGTCTCGCTCGCCGATGCCACCTTCGAGCCGATCCTCCCGAGCGACGAGCGCGCCGCCGAGGACGCTCGCGGCTACGTCGCGGAGGCCGCCGACTGCGCCGTCCCCGCCGGCGCGTACGGGGGCAGCCTCGTCGGACGGCCGGCCCTCGTCGAGGAGCTGTGCGACGCCGACGGCGACGCCGTCGTCGCCGACGTCGGCCCGCTCGACGATCCCCTCGCCGTCCAGCCGTTCCTGTCCGCCTTCGGACCCGACGTCGGCACGTGGGCCCGGGTCGCGACCGCCACCTCGCCCGTGCCTCTACGTCTGGTGCTCGCCCCCTACGGGGACGCCTGGACGGTGATCGGCGTCCTTCCACCTAAGACCTGATCCGGGCGCCATCCCCCGGGTCCACGTGTTGCGGAGCGCGTGACCGAACCGGACGGCAACACGCTCCTCTGGAACCCAGGGGCTGACGAAAGAGACAAGGTATGACGACATCCGCCACGTCGGCGGCGCGCCCCAAGTGGGCCCGCACCGGCATCGCCATCGGCCTCGCCGGTGCGCTCACCGCGACGACACTGACCGTGTCCGACGCGTCGAGCCACCGCGAAGCGCCGCTCATCACCAACGACCCCGTCGCGGACAACACGGACCTCTACGCGTTCGTGGACCCGAACGACACGTCGAAGGTCAACCTCATCTCCAACTTCATCCCCTTCCAGGAGCCCGGGGGTGGCCCGAACTACTTCAGCTTCGGTGAGGACGTGCTCTACGCCATCCACGTCGACAACGACGGGGATGCCGTCGAGGACATCCGCTACGAGTTCCGGTTCGAGCGTGAGGTCCTCAACCCCGACGAGTACCTCTACGCCACGGGCCCGATCACCGAGCTCAACGACGAGAACTACAACAACCGCGAGCGCATGCGGGTGTTCGAGGTCCGCGACGGCAAGCGCAACGAGCTGACGGACAACTCGCTCCTCCTGCCGCCGGAGAACGTCGGGCCGCGCACCATCGGCGTCGACTACGAGACGCTCGCGCAGCAGGCGATCCACACGCTCGGCAGCAAGCGGGTGTTCGCGGGTCAGCGTGACGACGGCTTCTACGTCGACATCGCCGCGATCTTCGACATCGGCGGCCTGCGTCCGCTCAACGACCTGCACAAGTTCCCGCTGCCGGTCGAGGGCGGCGTCGACACCATCGCCGGCTACAACGTCCACTCGATCGCGCTGCAGGTCCCGAAGTCGGAGCTGACGCAGGGCGACGAGCCGGTCATCGGCGTGTGGACCACGACCTCGCGCCGCAAGGTCCGGGTCTTCGCCGGGAACTCCAGCGCCAACGCCCAGAACCGTGGCCGCTGGGTCCAGACGTCGCGTCTCGGTAACCCCCTCGTCAACGAGGTCGTCGTTCCGCTCGAGTTCAAGGACGTCTTCAACACCCTGAACCCGGTCCAGGACCTCGACGTCTTCCCGACGCTCGCGGCGCCGAACGCCGTGGGTGGTG
>JAHWKB010000161.1 GCA_019348115.1 Actinomycetota bacterium
AGCGTCGTGATCCACAACACCGAGTGGCCCAAGTGGGTCGACGCGATGGACCCCGATCCGCGCGAGGACCTCGCCGACATCGAGAGCACCGGGCGCGGGAGGAAGCTGACCCGGCCGCGGCCGGGGCACGCGGACCTCGTCGGGGCGATGAAGTACGCCTACGACGACGTCCGGGACGCGCTCGAGCGGGCGTCGGCGCGGGAGACGGCGGCCCGAGTCGTCGTCGGGACGATGGCGAAGGCGCTCCTGGCTGAGGTCGGGGTGAGCATCGTCAGCCACGTCACCGGGATCGGCGGGGTCGAGACGCCGGAGGACGCGCCCCGTCCCGGGCCGGAGGACCTCGAGCGGATCGACGCGGACCTGGTGCGGTGCGCCGACGACGTGACGTCGAAGCAGATGCAGGAGCGCATCGACGAGGCCTACGCCCACAACGACACGGTCGGTGGCCTCATCGAGGTCATCGCCTACGGCCTCCCGCCGGGCCTGGGCAGCCACGTCCACTGGGACCGCAAGCTCGACACCCGCCTCGCCGCCGCGTGCCTCTCGGTCCAGGCCATGAAGGGCGTCGAGTTCGGCGACGGGTTCAAGCTCGCCGCGACGCCCGGCAGCAAGGCGCACGACGAGATCGAGTACGCATCGGACGGGGGCTACCGGCGGCTCACCGACCACGCCGGCGGGCTCGAGGCGGGCATGACGACCGGACAGCCGCTCCGGCTGCGTGTGGCGATGAAGCCGATCTCGAGCCTCACCCGGCCGCTCAGGACCGTCGACATGGAGACGCACGAGCCGGCCGAGGCCATCACGCAGCGCTCCGACACCTGCGCCGTCCCGCGCGCCGGCGTGGTCCTCGAGGCCGTCGTCGCGTACGAGCTCGCCGACGCGCTGCTGGAGAAGACCGGCGGCGACACGGTCGACGAGGTCGTGCGGAACCTCCGGGCGTACCTCGACGTGATCGCCCAGCGGTGAGCCGCAACATCGCGCTGCTCGGGATGATGGGGGCCGGCAAGACGACCGTCGCGGCGCTCGTCGCCGACGCCCTCGGCCGGACGGCCGTCGACACCGACGCCGAGATCGAGCGCTGGGTCGGCGACCCCATCCCCGTCATCTTCGCGACCCGCGGTGAGGCGGTCTTCCGCGACCTCGAGCGGCAGGTCGTCGAGGAGCTCGCCAAGCTCGACGACCTCGTCCTCGCGCTGGGCGGCGGCACCGTCCTCCGCGACGACAACGTCGCGAGCCTCGCGCTCACCGGTGTCCTCGTCGAGCTGCGGGCCCGCCCCGAGGTGCTCATCGAGCGGCTCCGCAGCGGGTCCGACGGGCGGCCGCTCCTCACCGGCGACCTCGACACCCAGCTGCGCAAGACGTACGACGAGCGCGCGGACCGCTACGCCGAGGTCGCGGACCTCACCGTCGACGCCGAGCGACCGCCCGCGGAGGTGGCCCGCGCGATCATCGACTGGACGCTGACCGCGGGCGACGTCCTCACCCCGTCGGAGCACGAGCAGGTGATGCGGTGACGGAGCGCATCCGCGTCGGGCTCGCCGACCACCCCTACGACATCGTCGTGGGTCGCGACCTCCTGCGCAGGATCCACGAGCTCGTCGAGTTCCCGATCAAGGCGAGGACGGCGGCGCTCGTCACGCAGCCGGCGATCGCCGGGCTCTACGCCGACGCGGTCGAGGGCTCGCTCCGCAACGCCGGCCTCGAGGTCGTCCGGGTCGAGGTCCCCGACGGCGAGGTCGCGAAGGACCTGCAGGTCCTCGCCGGTCTCTACACCACCCTGGCGCGGATCCCCCTCACGCGCCAGGACCTCGTCGTGGCCCTCGGCGGGGGAGTGGTGGGCGACCTCGCCGGCTTCCTCGCCGCGACCTGGAACCGGGGCGTCCCGGTCCTGCAGCTCCCGACGACGCTCCTCGCGCAGGTGGACGCCTCCATCGGCGGCAAGACCGGGGTCAACCTCGCCGAGGGCAAGAACCTCGTCGGGGCCTTCCACCAGCCGCTCGCCGTGATCGCCGACGTCGCGACCCTCGCGACCCTCCCGGACCGCGAGCGCATCGCCGGCCTCGGTGAGGTCGTGAAGTACGGCTTCATCCGCGACAGCCGCATCCTCGACCTCCTCGAGAGCGACCCCGCCGCGGCGAAGCGCGGCGACCCCGACCTGCTGGAGGAGCTCGTCCGCCGCAGCGCCGCCGTCAAGGCCTCCGTGGTCGCGGCCGACGAGCGCGAGACGGGGGAGCGGGCCCACCTCAACCTCGGCCACACCCACGGCCACGCCGTCGAGGCACTCACCGGCTACACCGCGGTGCTCCACGGCGAGGCCGTCGCCATCGGGATGTGCACCGCGCTCCGGGTCGGGATCCTCGAGGGCATCACGCCGCCCGACCTCCTCGGGCGCTGCGAGGCCATCCTCACCGAGCTCGGTCTCCCCACGACGGCCCCACAACTCGACCGCGACGACGTCTGGGCGACGATGGCCCGGGACAAGAAGGCGGACGCCGGCGTGCGGTTCGTGCTCCTCGAGGGGCTCTGCCGCTGCACGGTCACCACACCGGACCGCGCGAACGTCGACCGTGCCATCGACGAGGTCGAGGCCGGCTGACGTGGCAGGATGCGGTCGGTCCCGACCGCGAGGAAGACCCATCGCCCGCCTGCTGCTCCTCCACGGCCCGAACCTGTCCCAGCTCGGCGTCCGTGACCCCGCGACCTACGGCTCGCAGGACCTCGCGGCCGTCGTCGATCACGCGCGCGCCACGGCCACCGAGCTCGGCCACGACCTCGCCGACGAGCAGCACGAGGCCGAGGCCGACCTCGTCCGCCGCATCCACACCGCACGCACCGACGGGACCGACGCGATCCTCCTGAACGCCGGCGCGTTCACGCACTACAGCTACGCGCTGCGCGACGCCCTGGCCATCCTCGACCTGCCCAAGGTCGAGGTCCACCTGTCGAACATCCACGGCCGCGAGCGCTTCCGCCACACGAGCGTCATCGCCGCCGTCTGCGACGGCTCCGTCGCCGGCTTCGGCATCGACGGCTACGGCCTCGCCGTCCGGGCCGCCGACGCGGTCCTCCGCCGCGGATGAGCAGCGACCCGACGAGCACACCGGACCCGCTGCAGGCCGACCACGCAGCCCGCCTCGAACGGCTGCGACACGCGCTCGACGAGGAAGAGGTGCCGGCGGCGGTGCTCACGAGCGCCCCGAGCGTGCGCTGGCTCACGGGCTTCAGCGGGACCAACGGACAGGCGCTCGTCCTGCCCGACACCCTCTTCCTCATCACCGACGAGCGCTACGAGGAGCGCGCCCGCGCCGAGGCGCCGGACGCCGAGCTGGTCCTCGACCGCGACTGGCAGCAGGTCGTCGTCGACCGCTGCCGGGACGTCGGGCTCGACGAGGTCGGCTTCGAGTCCGACGGTCTCACCCACGCGGCGGGCGAGGACCTCGCCGAGGCGCTCGACGACGCCGGCATCGACGCGCTGGCCCTCCGCGACGTCGTCCAGGAGCTCCGGCAGGTCAAGGACGCCGCCGAGCTGGGCCTCCTCGCGGCCGCCTGCGCCATCACCGACCAGTCCTTCGAGGCGCTCCTCCCGCACGCCGTCCCGGGCCGGACCGAGCGGGAGCTCGCCCGCATCCTCCTCCGCAGCATGGAGGACCTCGGCGCCGAGGGTGCGGCGTTCCCGCCGATCGTCGCCGGGGGACCGAACAGCGCCGTCCCGCACCACGCCCCGACCGACCGTCCGCTGGCGCGCGGCGACCTCCTCAAGCTCGACTTCGGCGCCCGGGTCGCCGGCTACCACGCCGACATGACCCGGACGGTGAGCCTCGGCGACCCAGGCGACGACGAGCTCGTGCGGATCTACGGGATCGTCCGGGCAGCGCAGCAGGCCGGCGTCGACGCCGCCAAGCCCGACACGCGAGCCGGCGACGTCGACGCCGCGTGCCGCGACCTCATCGAGCACGCCGGGTACGGGGAGCGGTTCGTCCACGGCACCGGCCACGGTGTGGGCCTCGAGATCCACGAGGCGCCGTGGGTGTCCGCAGGGGCGACTGGTAGGCTCGCCGCCGGCACGGTGATCACGGTCGAACCGGGTGTCTACCTCCCCGGCCGTGGTGGGGTCCGCATCGAGGACACCGTCGCGGTCACCGCAGACGGATCGCCCCGTTGCCTCACCACCTCCCCACGCGAGCTCCTGCGGCTGTAGCCGCTCACGACAGGCGTCCACGATGGTCTCGACGAACAACCTCAAGAACGGCATGACCCTCAAGATCGACGACAAGCTGTGGCAGATCGTCGAGTGGAACCACCACAAGCCCGGCAAGGGCGGGGCCATGGTCCGCACGAAGCTCCGCGACGTCGAGCAGGGCAAGGTCGTGGAGAAGACCTTCCGCGCCGGCGAGGACGTCGAGCAGGCCATCATCGAGCGGAAGACGCTGCAGTACCTCTACCGCGAGGGCGAGGACTACATCTTCATGAACGCCGACACCTACGAGCAGCGGCCGATCTCGCCGGAGGCGCTCGGGGACGCGGCGAAGTGGATCATGGAGGGCGACTCGGTCGAGGTGCAGGAGTACGAGGGCCGCATCCTCGGCGCCGACGTCCCCGCGTCGGTCGACCTCGAGGTGACCTACACCGAGCCCGGCGTCGCCGGCAACACCGCGACCAACACGACCAAGGCCGCAACGCTCGAGACCGGCGTCGAGGTCCAGGTGCCGCTCTTCATCGAGCAGGGCGAGAAGGTCAAGGTCGACACGCGCACCGGCGACTACATCTCCCGCGCGTGATGACGGATCGCGTCCGTCGGAGCGACACCACCGATCCGCGTCGCTCCCGCGAGCTCGCGCTGAAGGTGCTGTTCCAGGCCGACATCCGGCGCGAGGACCCGCGCTCGGCGCTCGAGCGCGTCGCCGCTGACGCCGGCGAGCTGGCCCTCCTCGATCGCGACGCGGACAGCGAGGATGCCGGCGCCGGCCGACCGCTCGACGGCTTCACCCGCGTGCTCGTCGAGGGCGTCGCGACCCACCGCGACGCGATCGACGAGCGCATCACGCGCTTCGCCCGTCGCTGGAGCATCCCGCGCATGCCGGTGGTCGACCGCAACGTCCTGCGGCTCGCGACCTACGAGCTGCTGCACGAGGACACCCCGCCGGCGATCGTCATCTCGGAGGCGGTCGAGCTCGCGAAGTCGCTGTCGACCGACGACTCCGGGCGCTACGTCAACGGCGTCCTCGACGCCATCCGCAAGGACGTCGAGGCGCAGCCGGGCGGCGCTGGCTGACCCGGGACCGTCCGCCGGGCGCCCGACCCCGGCCGCAGCGTGCGCCGTTGTTGGCGGGCCCGGAGCCGCCGGGTACGGTCCCCGACAGCCGCCGCCGGAAGCCTCCGGCGGGACTCCTTTCACGTCCGGTCCTGTGAGGC
>JAHWKB010000162.1 GCA_019348115.1 Actinomycetota bacterium
GACCGGGTGATCCCGGACATCGCCGCGGACCGGCTGAAGCGGCTGTTCGCCGACACGGGCTGGCACGTCGCGGAGGCCAAGTACGGCCGTCGTCTGACCGCGGCGTTCGGCGAGGCGGACGGCGACGCACTCCGGGCGCACATCGACGCGATGACCAACGAGGCGTACCAGTCGCTGTTCGCGCTCGAGCCCGCGCCGATGCGCGCGAAGTTCCTCGCCGGCGCGGACGCCGCCGTCGCCCGGGTCGCCGAGCGCTACGACGACGTCGAGCTGCAGCGACTCGTGACGGACCTCGGCGGGCACGACCTGGGCCTGCTGCTCGACACCTTCCGGGCCTGCGACGAGGAGGTCGAGCGGCCGTCGGTGGTCTTCGCCTACACGATCAAGGGGTGGGGACTGCCGATGGCCGGGGACCCGCTGAACCACGCCGCCCTGCTCACGGCCGACCAGATCGACGAGCTCCGACGTCAGGTGGGCCTCGACGTCGACACGGAGTGGGACCGCTTCGACGAGGACGCGCCGGCCGGCGCGTGGTGCGCCCGCGTCGGCGGCGCCACCAACAACCCCCGGCCCGTCCCGCGACCGACCCCGACGGTCCCGGCGACCGCGCGCCCCGTGGTGACCGCCGGAGCCCGCTCCACCCAGGAGGCGTTCGGGCGTGTCCTCAGCGCGCTCGCCGACGTCCCGGAGGTCGGGCGGCGCATCGTGACCACGGCACCGGACGTGTCGATCTCCACGAACCTCGGCGGCTGGATCAACAAGACCGGCGTGTACGCGCACGAACGGCGCGACGACCACGGTGGCGCCGATCGGGTGCTGTCGTGGGCGCCGGCGCCGTCGGGCCAGCACATCGAGCTCGGCATCAGCGAGATGAACCTGTTCATGCTCCTCGGCCAGCTCGGCGTGAGCCACGACCACCACGGGGAGCAGCTCCTGCCGATCGGGACCGTCTACGACCCGTTCGTCCTGCGCGGCCTGGACGCGCTCGTCTACGGGCTCTACAACGACGCCCGGTTCATCGTCGCGGGCACACCCTCCGGCGTGACGCTCGCGCCCGAGGGTGGGGCCCACCAGTCCACCGTCACCGCGTCGGTCGGCGCGGAGCTCCCGGCGCTGCACTACTGCGAGCCCGCCTACGCCACCGAGGTCGACTGGCTCCTGTGCGACGCCGTCGACCAGCTCGGTCAGCCCGACGGGGGGAGCACCTACCTTCGCCTGTCCACGCGACCCGTGGATCAGGCGCCGTTCGGTGAGGCCCTGGACCGCGTCGGTGAGGACGTCCTGCGTCGGCACGTGCTCGCCGGCGGCTACCGCCTCCGCGATGCGCCACACGACGGCCGCCCCGCCGTCACGATCGTCACGACCGGCGTCATGGCCCCCGAGGCCCTCGCGGCGGCGGCGGTGCTCGACGACGAGGGCGTGCAGGCGTCGGTGCTCCACCTGACGAGCCCGGACCGCGTCTACCGCAGCTGGCGTGCGGCGCACGCCGCGGGGACCCGGACCGCACGGGCCGTCCGGCTCCCGAGCCAGCTCCACCGGCTGGTCCCGCCCGAGGAGCGCCGCCGACCCGTCGTGAGCGTGCACGACGCCGCGAGCCACAGCCTCGCGTGGATCGGCTCCGCGCTCGGCACGCCACAGATCGCGCTCGGGGTCGACCGCTTCGGCGAGTCCGGGACCGTCGAGGACCTCCACGATCTCACCGGCATCTCCGCCGGCCACGTCGTCAACGCCGCACTCATCGCCCTGAGCGAGATCCCGATCCACGACTGACCGATGCCGGTTCGCACGGCGAGGAGGACCTCATGACGGACGTCGAGGACGGCCGCCGGATCAAGGAGCGGCCGGACGCCGAGCGGGAGGAGATCGCGGCAGCGATCCTCGAGGAGCTCGACCGTCCGATGGCCGCACTCGGCATCGTCTTCCTCCTGCTGGTGCTGGCCGAGACGCTGATCGAGCCGCAGGGAGCCGTCAGCGCCACCTTCCAGGTGCTGTCGTGGCTCATCGTCGCCGCGTTCGCGGCGGAGTTCCTGCTGCGCCTCTCCGTCGCGCCGTCGCGCGGCCGCTTCCTGCGGCGCAACTGGACCCAGATCGTCTTCCTCGTGCTGCCGTTCCTGCGGGTGTTCCGGGTCCTGCGGGGCCTCCGGTTCCTCCGGTTCGGTCGGGCGGGGAGGATCCTGTCGTCGGCGCTGCGCGTGACGCGGACGGCGGGGCGGCGGCTGCGGGGACGCATCGCGTGGCTCGCCACCCTCACGTCGATCGTCATCCTCGCCTCGAGCCAGCTGCTCTACGAGTTCGGCGACGTCGACCCGTACCCGGAGGCGCTGTACCGGGCGGCGATGGCGACGGTCACCGGCGAGCCGACGACCATCGCCGGCGTCGGCCGGCTCCTGGACGTGGTCCTCGCCGCGTACTCCGTCGTCGTCTTCGCCACGCTCGCCGGCATCGTCGGGGCGTTCCTGATCGAGCGACGGGCGGCCGAGGCCTCGCCCTCCGACCTGCCACCTGTCCGAGGGGCAGCGGTCAGCCGTCCGGCATCCTCCGGTGGTGAACCACGTGGGAAGCCACCTCGTGGAGCTTGATCTGGTGGCTCCGGGCGTGTGTCCGCAGACGGTTGAAGGCGTCTGCCATGTCGCCGCCGTGCCGCTCGACCAGGATCCCCTTGGCCTGCTCGATGACCACGCGGCTCTCGAGCGCGCGCTGCAGCTGCTGCGCGAGCGCCTGGCTGTCCTCGAGGGTGCGGTGGTTCGCGATCAGCCCGGTGGCCATGTCGGCGACGAGCTGGGCGCTGTCGAGTGTCTCGTCGTCCCATCCCCCCGCGGCTCTGCGGTAGATGTCGAGCGCCCCGATGGGCTGGTCGTCGACCACCATGGGGAACGCGGCGAGCGAGAGGCAGCCGTGCTCGACCGCGAACGCGGGGTAGGTGCCCCAGCGGTCGTCGGGGAGATCGCGCAGGTCGGGGACGACGACGCGAGCATGGGACCGGAAGGCGTCGTGGCAGGGACCCTCGTCGGACTCCACCTGTCGTTCCTCGATCCGGACGACGGTCTCGTCGGTGGCGGTGACGAACCGCAGCCGTCCGTCCGGGTCGGCGACGGACATGCCGGCCCCGTCGACCTCCAGCGCTCCGAGGCACCGGTCGCTCAGCCGGTAGAGGACGTCGCTGATGTCGTACCGGCCCAGGGTCGTCCGGGCGTACTCCGACACGAGCGCGCGCAACCGGGCGCCGTCCACCATCCTCCGGTCCCTCCATGACGTCGTGGCCTTCTGGGGAGGCCGCTGCACGCCAGGATCTGGGGAGTGCGACGTACATCTTCGCATCTCGGACGCGGTGCGGACAAGCACGCGGGTCGTGCCTCCCGGCACCGGACCCCCCCGGCCACTTACGCTCACCCGTCCACGACCGAGGGGAACGGGTTGGCGCGCCGCGAGCAGCTGGTGATGGACACGTTCGTCGAGCTCGCCGACACGTTGGCGAGCGACTACGACATCGCGGACTTCCTGCACATGCTCGTCGAGCGCTGCCAGGACATCCTCGAGGTCACCGCCGGAGGCGTCCTCGTCGAGGGGCCCGAGGGCCGGTTGCGTCTCGCAACGGCGACCTCGGAGCGTATGCAACGCCTCGAACAGGCTGAGCTCGACTACGAGGAGGGTCCGTGCCTGGACGCGTACCGCGGGGTCACCCAGGTGCTCGCCGAGGACCTGCGCGAGCACGCGGACCGGTGGCCGAACATGCTGCCGCACGCCCTGGACCAGGGGCTGCTCGCGGCGTTCGCGTTCCCCCTGCGGCTGCGGGGCGACTGCATCGGCGCGCTGAACCTCTACCGCGACGAGCCGGGAGGCTTCGAGGAGGAGGACGTCCGACTCGGGCAGGCGTTCGGCGACGTCGCCGCCATCGGCATCCTGCAGCAGCGCAAGGTCGCCGACGCCGAGCGGCGCGCCGAACAGCTGCAGCACGCACTCGACAGCAGGGTCGTCATCGAGCAGGCCAAGGGCGTCGTCTCCGAGCGCCACGGCGTCCCGCTCCCGGAGGCGTTCGGCCTCCTCCGCGGGGAGTCGCGCAACAGCAACCGCAAGCTCCGGGACGTGTGTGCCGCGGTCGCCGCCGGCGAGCCTCTCAGCGGGTCCCCGGAGCGCTCGGACGAGCGGAGCTGACCTCGACGTCAGCCGCGTGGAGGTCGCGGAGGCCGGCGAGCGCGATCAGCATCCGCTGTTCGGTGCGGTGGAGCACCTCGAGCTCCGGATCGGCGAGCGGCGGGAGCTCCGACTCGCGCGTCGCCACCCGGACGTCCCGGAGGGACACCTCGCGCCACGTGCGGATCAGCATCGACGGCATCGTGCTCGCGGAGAGTCGGCGGCCCCGCATGGCGCCCGTCGCTCGAGCTGTCAGTACAAGGGGCAGGCCGAGTCCCACCACGTCCGGATCGGGGAGCGGCTCGTCCACGACCTCGTGTGGCGCGACGTGGAGCCCCGAGCGGACGGGCGACGCCTCGTCGGTCGCTACAGCCTCCACCACGAGCGCCGCCAAAACGAGGTGGACGGTCGGGTGCTCGACGACGGCTGACCGCGGACGACGACGGAAGAGGGGACGCCAGCGGGCGGCTACGACAGCTGGATGGCCGGCTCCCCGGCGACGATCCGACCGATGACGGCAGCGGTGTGCCCGGTGGCGGTCAGGGTCGCCACTGCCTCCTCTGCAGCCTCCGGCGAGGCGGCTCCGAAGAGCAGGCCGCCCGACGTCTGCGCGTCGGCGAGGAGGGCGACGGTCGTCTCGTCGTGGCCCTCGGCGCCCCGCAGCAGCGGCCGGACGTGGTCGAGGTTGCGACGCGAGCCGCCGGGCACGAGGCCGGCATCCGCCAACTCGCGTGCGCCCCGGAGGACGGGGACGGCACCGACGTCGATCTCCGCCGACACGCCGGAGCCCGCCAGCATGTTCCGCAGGTGACCGAGGAGACCGAACCCGGTGACGTCGGTCGCACCGGTGGCGCCGGCGGCGCGTGCCGCCGTGGCTGCGTCGGCGTTCGACCGCACCATCTCGGCGACGGCCGCGTCCACCACCTCGTTCGGTGCGCGGCCGGCCTTCAGGGCCGTCGTCACGATCCCGACGCCGATCGGCTTCGTGACCACCAGCACGTCGCCAGCACGCAGCCCCGCGACCGTCGTCACCTGGTCCGGGTGCACCTCGCCCACGACGGCGAGGCCGAACTTCGGCTCCGGGTCGTCGACGGTGTGGCCGCCGGCGATCACCCACCCTCCCGCGGCCGCGACGTCGGCGGCGCCGGCCAGGACCTCGCCCAGCAGCTCGGTCGACAGCTCGTCGCTGTTCCATCCCACGAGGTTGAGACCGAACAGGGGCCGTCCACCCATCGCGTAGACGTCCGACACCGAGTTGTTCGCCGCGATCCGCCCCCAGG
>JAHWKB010000163.1 GCA_019348115.1 Actinomycetota bacterium
TCGTCCAGATCGGCGACGTCGTCGAGGCGCTCGTCATGAACAAGGAGGACGAGGAAGGTCGGCTCGTCCTGTCCAAGAAGCGCGCCCAGTACGAGCGCGCGTGGGGGACCATCGAGCGGATCTACACCGACGACAACACCGTCATCGGCACGGTCATCGAGGTCGTCAAGGGTGGTCTCATCCTCGACATCGGGCTGCGCGGGTTCCTCCCCGCGTCCCTCGTCGAGATGCGTCGTGTGCGCGACCTGCAGCCCTACGTCGGCGAGCAGCTCGAGTGCAAGATCATCGAGCTCGACAAGAACCGCAACAACGTCGTCCTCTCGCGCCGGAAGTTCCTCGAGGAGACGCAGAGCGAGTTCCGCAACGAGTTCCTCTCGACGCTGCAGAAGGGCGAGATCCGCAAGGGCGTCGTCTCGAGCATCGTGAACTTCGGTGCGTTCGTGGACCTCGGTGGCGTCGACGGTCTCGTCCACGTCTCCGAGCTCTCCTGGAAGCACATCGACCACCCGTCCGAGGTCGTCGAGGTCGGCGACGAGGTCGAGGTCGAGGTCCTGGACGTCGACATGGAGCGCGAGCGCGTGTCCCTGTCGCTCAAGGCGACCCAGGAGGACCCGTGGCAGAAGTTCGCCCGCGAGCACGCCGTCGGCGAGCTCGTCGAGGGCGAGGTCACCAAGCTGGTGCCGTTCGGTGCCTTCGTCAAGGTCGCCGACGGCATCGAGGGCCTGGTCCACATCTCCGAGCTGGCGGACCGTCACGTCGAGGTCCCCGAGGCGGTCGTCAACGTCGGCGACAAGATCGAGGTCAAGGTCATCGACATCGACACCGTGCGTCGCCGCATCAGCCTGTCGCTGAAGCAGGCGGGCCCGGACGCCCCCGCGGGTGACACCGGCGGCGGCTACGGCGAGGAGCCGGCGGTCGAGACCGCGTACTCCTCCGGTGGCGACGACGACACCACGGGGAGCAACACCCTCGCCGGCGCCTTCGCCGCGGCGGGCCTGGGTGGCTCCAGCGCCCCGACCCCCGAGGAGATCGCGCTCTCCGAGGCCGAGCTCCCCGAGGACGTGGCGTCGCCGGCCGACGAGGCCGTCGCGCCCGAGGACGCCCCGCTCGACGCTGCCCAGCAGCTCGACGAGCAGGACGTCGACACGTCGGAGGTCCCCGACGAGCCGGCGCAGGCCGACACGGCTGCCGAGCGCGACCCGGAGGCGTCGGACGTCCCGACCGCCGAGGGCGACGAGGAGTCGACCGACGAGGCCTGAGCCTCGCTGCACCGCCACCCGTGCCCCGGCCCTCGCGGTCGGGGCACGGTCGTTCCCACGGCTACCCTCGTCGCGTCCTCGCGCTCCCGAGCCACCCCGAGTCCCCGTGTACCTCGTCGGCCTCACCGGCGGCATCGGCAGCGGCAAGTCCACCGTCGCCGCGCGCTTCGTCGAGCTCGGCGCCCACGTCATCGACGCCGACGTGGTGGCGCGCGAGATCGTCGAGCCGGGGACGCCCGGGCTGGCGGCGATCGTGGATCGCTTCGGCGCCGGCGTGCTCGACGCCGACGGCGCCCTCGACCGTCCCGGTCTCGCCGCCGTCGTCTTCGGCGACGACGACGCCCGTGCCGACCTCAACGCCATCACGCATCCCCGGATCGGTGAGCGGATCGCGGAGCGCGTCGCCGCCCACGCCGAGGCCGAGGCCGACGAGCCCCGGCAGCGCATCGTGATCGTCGACCACCCGCTGCTGATCGAGACCGGCCAGGCCGAGGCGTTCCCGGCCGTCGTGGTCGTGCTCGCGCCCGACGAGCTGCGACGCGAGCGGCTGGTGTCCTCGCGCGGGATGGATCCCGACGACGTGGCCGCACGGATGCGGGCGCAGGCGGACGACGACGCCCGGCGGGCCGCCGCCACGCACGTCATCACGAACGACGGCGACCGCGGGCACCTCCGCCAGCAGGTCGACGCCGTCCACGCCTCGCTCCGCGCCGCCGCCGACGCGCCGCCCGCCGCGTGACCTCCTCCGGCGTGCGCACGCGGGAGCGCCTGCTCGCAGCGGTCCTCGCGAGCCTGCTGTTCCTCGCTGCGGTACTCGGGATCAGCCGGGCACGGACCGCGGTCGACGAGGCCGGGAGGCCGGCGACCGCCCCCGGGGTCGCACCGTCGCCCTCGGTGCCGGCGGTGCCATCACCTCCGACCGTCCCACCCGCACCGACCGACGAGCCGGACCCCTCGCTGGGCCTCGCCGATCCCGACGCGGCCGCAGCCCTCGGCGCGGACGGCCTCCTCACCGCCGGTCTCGCGACCGCGCAGGGACCCTGGCGGGACCTCGGCCACGCGTCGTGGCCGACCCGGGACGAGCGCCCCGTCTACGTCGGCGCCGTCGAGCTCGGGGACGCGCCGGCACGGGTCGTCGCGGACCTCGTCGTCGCCACGCGCCTCGCCGACGCGACCGACGAGCTGGTGCTCCGCTTCCTCCCCGCGGCCGCCGCGCTCGGGGAGGGGACCGAGCTCTCCGTCTCGGGCACGGTCGACGGCGAGCCGAGCGACCTCACGATCGATCGCGACGGGGCGCGGCTCGTCGTCCCGCTCGGGGCGCAGCGCGATGCCGGCGACGCGGTCCTCGTCCGCCTCGCGGTCGACTACCGCCTCGTCACCGTCGGGGCGATCGTGGACGACGGCGGCCCCGCCGCGTTCGGGCTCCTCGCGACCCATCCCGGGGTGGCGACGCTGGGGCACTGGCTGCCGCTCCTGACCCTGCCGGGCGAGGACGGGCCGATGGTGCCGTGGGGGGACGTCGGGGGGTTCCCCGCTGCCATCTGGTCCCTGCGCACGGTGCACGACGGGGTGCTCGTGACGGGCGGCCGCGACGAGCCGTGCCCGGACGAGGAGCCGGCGCCGGACGGCAGGCGCTGCTCCTGGTCACGCGGCATCGCCCTGCGCGACGTGTCCGCGGTGCGCTACCTCGAGGAGCCGGTCACGACGGTGGCGGAGGTGGCGGGCGTCCGCTACCGCGTCGCCGCCTCGGTCGGCACCCGGGGAGGTGCCGCAGAGGTCCTCGCCGAGGTCGTCGCCTCCGCCACGTCGTTCGACGCCCGCTTCGGGGCGCTCGCGTGGGACGAGGTGGACACCGTGGCGGTGCCGCTCGGACGGGGCGCCGCCGGCATGGAGTTCCCGGGCCTGTCGCTGATCGACGACGAGCAGTGGTCGAACCTGGGGGGTGGCTTCGGCACCGCCGTGATCGTGCACGAGGTCGCCCACCAGTGGTTCCACGCGCTGGTCGGGAACGGCTCGCTCACGAGCCCGGTCGTCGACGAGTCGCTGGCGCAGTACCTGAGCTTCCTCTCCTGGCGCGACCGCTTCGGGGACGACGGCGCGCGCGCCTACGCGGAGCGCTACTTCCTCGGGCGCTACGCCGCCGCCCGCGCCCGCGGGGTCGAGGACGAGCCGCCGGCGCAGCCGCTCGACGCCTTCCCCGACGCCGAGACCTACGGCGTGATGGTCTACGCACGCTCGCCCCTCGCCTGGCTCGCCGCCGAGGAGCAGCTCGGCGTCGAGGCGGTGGAGGCCTTCCTCGCCGGGGTGGTGCGCCGGCACGGTCTCGCCGAGGTCTCCGACAGGCAGCTCACCGAGGACGCGTTCGCCTTCGATCCCGCCCTCGGCGCCATCCTCCAGGGGATCTGGTTCAGCGACGAGCCCCTCGGCTGAGGACGGTCCGCCGGCGGGCGTGTCGGACCCCCCGGATACCCTCTCCGCATGCCTCCGTTCCGGGTCGTCTCCGAGTTCGAGCCCGCCGGCGACCAGCCGACGGCGATCGAGGCCATCGTCGAGGCGTTCGAAGCCGGCGAGAAGGCGGTCACGCTCCTCGGCGCCACCGGGACCGGCAAGACCTTCACGGCCACGAAGGTCCTCGAGCGCCTCCAGCGCCCGGCCCTCGTCATCGCCCCCAACAAGACGCTGGCGGCCCAGCTCGCGAACGAGTTCCGCGACTTCCTGCCGGACAACGCGGTCGAGTACTTCGTCAGCTACTACGACTACTACCAGCCCGAGGCGTACGTCCCGTCGAGCGACACCTACATCGAGAAGGACTCGTCGGTCAACGACGAGATCGAGAAGCTCCGGCACCGCTCGACCCAGTCGCTCATCGGGCGCCGTGACGTCGTGGTCGTCGCGTCGGTGTCGTGCATCTACGGCCTCGGCTCGCCCGACCGCTACCGCGAGCACACGCTGTTCTTCCGGGTCGGCGAGGAGGTCGGGCTCGAGCGGGCGATGCGGATGCTCGTCGACCAGCAGTACTCGCGCAACGACCTCAACCTCGTCCGTGGCACCTTCCGTGTGCGCGGCGACACCCTCGAGGTGCACCCGGCCTACGAGGACCGGGCGCTGCGGATCGAGTTCTTCGGCGACGAGGTCGAGCGCATCGTGCGGGTCGACACGCTGACGGGCGAGACCTCGGTACCGCTCGAGGAGGTCGCCGTCCTGTCCGCCTCGCACTACGTCACCGACAAGGCCACGCTCGAGCGGGCGATCAGGACCATCGAGGCCGAGCTCGAGGAGCGCCTCGCGGAGCTCGAGCGCCAGGGCAAGCTCCTCGAGGCGCAGCGCCTCCGGATGCGGACGGCCTACGACCTCGAGATGATCCGCGAGGTCGGGTTCTGCAACGGCATCGAGAACTACTCGCGCCACCTCGACGGTCGCGCGCCGGGGGAGCCGCCGTTCACCCTCCTCGACTACTTCCCGGACGACTACGTCGTGTTCATCGACGAGTCCCACGTGACCGTCCCGCAGATCGGCGGGATGTACGAGGGCGACCGGTCGCGCAAGGAGACGCTGGTCGAGCACGGCTTCCGCCTGCCGTCGGCGATGGACAACCGGCCGCTGCGGTTCGACGAGTTCCTCGAGCGCATCGGGCAGCGGCTGTTCATCTCGGCCACGCCGGGCCCCTACGAGCGGCGCGAGTCCGACACCATCGCCGAGCAGGTCATCCGCCCGACCGGGCTCGTCGACCCCGAGGTCGTGATCCGCCCGACGCAGGGCCAGATCGACGACCTCATGCACGAGATCCGGCTGCGGTCGGACGAGGACGAGCGCACGCTCGTCACGACGCTCACCAAGAAGATGGCGGAGGACCTCACCGACTACCTGCTCGAGAACGGCGTGCGGGTCCGCTACCTCCACTCCGACATCGACACGGTCGAGCGGGTCGAGATCCTGCGCTCGCTGCGGATGGGCGAGTTCGACGTGCTGGTCGGCATCAACCTGCTGCGCGAGGGCCTCGACCTCCCCGAGGTGTCGCTCGTCGCGATCCTCGACGCCGACAAGGAGGGCTTCCTCCGGTCGGAGACCTCGCTCATCCAGACCATCGGTCGCGCCGCGCGGAACGTCAACGGCCAGG
>JAHWKB010000164.1 GCA_019348115.1 Actinomycetota bacterium
CGGTGGTCGGTGCGGTTCCACACGCCGGGCGAGCTCGCGGGCTGCTCGGCGAGGATGCCGGCGTAGAACGTCACGTTGAAGCGCAGGAAGTCGATGAGCTCGCAGGCGCTGTCGATCTCGGCCTGCTGCACGGACTTCGACTGACCGAGCATGGTCGCGGCGTTCAGCGTGTCGCGGTAGGGCCCGGAGATCAGCTCGGCGGCGCGCAGGAAGACGGCCGCGCGGTCCTCCCAGCGAAGGGCGGCCCAGTCCGGCTTGGCGTACTCCGCCGCCTCGATGGCCTTGCCCACCTCGACCGGGCTGGCCGCGTGGACCGTCGCCAGATGGAGGTCGCGGTCGTGCGGGGCCCGGACGTCGAAGGTCTCGCCGGTGCGGACGTCGCGGCCGCCGATGACGCAGGGGGCGTCGACGGTCTCCTGCTGCAGCTGGTGGACGCGCTGCTGCAACGCCGCCCGCTCCGCCGTGCCCGGTGCGTAGCTCCGGATCGGCTCGTTCGAGGCTTCCGGGGGGACGGCACGGGCATCGGTCATCTGTCGGTCCTCGTCGTCGCGATCGCCGTCGATGGTAAGCCGCCGCCCGGGGGGCCGGGCCGGGCCGTGCGACTAGGCTCGCTCCGGTCCGACCGTCGTTCGATCGTCGAGGAGCGCACTGTGCTGACCGTCGGGGTCGACCTGGGCGGGATGAACATCCAGACGCTGGTGCTGGACGGCGACGACACGACGCTCGGCACCGCCCGCATGCGCACGCCGACCCAGGGCGACAAGACGCTCGTGCTCGACGTCGTCTCCGCCGCCGTCCACGAGGCGCTCGGTGAGGCCCAGCACGAGATCGAGGAGGTCACCGCCGTCGGCATCGGCACCCCGGGCGTCGTGATCGACGGCACCGTCGGCGGCGCCTCGAACGTGCCGGACTGGTACGACCGGTTCGGGCTCGCCGACCTCGCCCGCGACCTCCTCGGTGTGCCGGTCCGGCTGGCCAACGACGTGACCGCCGCTGCGGTCGGCGAGCACCACTCGGGGGCCGGGCGCGGGACCGACCACCTGCTCGTCATCATGGTCGGGACCGGTGTCGGCGCCGGTCTCATCCTCAACGGCCAGCCCTACGAGGGCGCGGTCGGTGGTGCCGGGGAGTTCGGGCACACCGTCGTCGTCCGGGACGGCGCCGTGTGCCCGTGCGGCCGGCGCGGGTGCGTCGAGGCGTACGCGGGCCGGCGGGCGATGGCGTTCGCGGCGGAGCGCGCGGTCGCCGCCGGACGCGAGACGGTGCTGTTCAGCATCCAGGACGAGTTCGGGCACCTGCGTCCGACGTCGACCGTCTTCAAGGCGGCCCTCGACCGCGGTGACGAGCTCGCGGCCGACCTCATCGAGGAGGCGATCGCCGCGCTGGGCGTCGGCATCGCCTCCGCGGTGAACCTCCTGGACGTCGACGCGGTGGTCGTCGGGGGGGGTCTCGCGGACCGCCTCGGCGACGCCTTCTTCATCCGCCTGGAGGCCGCGATGCGCCCCAACCTCTTCCTCCAGCCGCCCCACGTCCGGCTCGAGCGTGCGCAGCTGGGCGACTTCGCCGGCGCCCTCGGCGCGGCGCTCCTCGCCCGCGACGCGACCCGCCGGTGAGCCGTCTGCGCGGCGGGGCGCTGCTCGCCGCGGCGGTGCTCGCGCTCGCAGCAGGCTCCTGCGACCTGTCCGCCACCTCCTCCGCCGACGTCCCGCTCGTGGGCCTGCTGCGTGTGATCCCCGATGACGATCAGCCGGCGTTCGTCGAGGAGCTGCGGGCGCAGGGCTGGAGCCGTCGTGACGTCGAGATCGTGCCCGACGACCCGAACGCGGTCGCGGCGGACGCCGGCGCGGCCCGGCGCCAGCTCCGGGAGTGGCTCCGCGCCGACGTCGACCTGATCGTCGCCTCCTCCACGCCCTACGCCGTCCTCGCCGCGGAGATCGCCCCGGACGTCCCGACGCTGTTCCTCGTCAACGACCCGGTCGCGGCCGGGTTGGTACGGGACCGCTCGCGTCCCGACGGCAACATGACGGGAGTCACGTTCCGGACGCCCGCCGACCGGACGATCGACCTCGCCTCCCAGGTGCTCGGTGGCGGACTGGACCGCGTGGGCTACCTCGCACCCGTCGGCGACCCGGCCGTCGCGGGTCATCGGGCCAGGGTCCGCGCCGCGGCGCAGGATCTCGAGGTGGACCTCCTGGAGGTCGACTTCGACGGCCGGGAAGCAGTGCCCGCGGCCGTCGACGAGCTGCGTGCGGCGGAGGTCGACGTCGTCTACCTCGCCAGCGCGAACGCGACCGTGCAGGCCATGGACGTCCTCGAGGCCGAGCTGGAGGCGGCCGGCCTGCCGGTCGTCGCGAACGCGGACTACCTCGACTTCGCGCTCCTCGTCCTGGCCCCCGACGGCGAGGAGGTCCGCAGACAGCTCGCCCGGCAGGCCGCGCGGCTGCTCGCCGGCGCCGACGTGTCGTCGGTCCCCGTGGAGGACCCCAGACGGTTCGTGACCATCGTGAACCGGGAGGCGGCCGCCGCGTTGGGTCTGTCTCCCATCGATCCCGCGGTGCTGCGCAAGATGGACGTCGTGCGATGAGGTGGGGCGACGCGAGCATCGTCCGCCGGTTGGTGATCCTCTCGCTCCTCGCCGGCCTCGTCCCGGGCCTCGTCGGGATCCTGCTCGTCCGCGGACTCGAGGAGCGGAGCCTCAGCCGCGAGGCCATCGAGCGCAACGACGCCGTAGCGCTCCAGACCGCCGCGGCGATCGACGGCCGGGTGGGGGCGGTCGAGGAGCAGCTGCGACTGGTCGCCTCCATCCCCGGCGTCGCAGGCATCTCGGGGTCGGCCGCGGACGACCTGTCGATCGCGCTGCGCGTGTCGGACGAGCTCGACCAGCTGGTGCTCCACGACGTCCAGGGCCGGGCCGTCGCCGCCGTCGCGTCGTCGCGGGTCCTCGACCCCGACGAGATCGCCGTCCGTCCCCCCGAGCTCCCCTTCGGTGCCGGGATCCTCACGCCACCGTCCGGCCTCCCCGTGGTGGAGGTGGCCGTCCCTGTCGAGGACCCGCCCGGGACGGTGGTCGGCACGCTGACGGGACAGGTCCCGTTGACCATGCTGACGCCCGAGGTGGACGGGGGCATCCTCGCGGCACGCCGCGAGGCGATCCTGACGGACGACGACGGGGTCATCGTGGCGCACCGCGAGACCGATCGCGTCCTCGCCCGTCAGGCGTACCCGGCCGCGTCGCTCCGGACCGGCGTCCGC
Source organism: Actinomycetota bacterium (assembly GCA_019348115.1). Taxonomy (GTDB): domain Bacteria; phylum Actinomycetota; class Nitriliruptoria; order Nitriliruptorales; family Nitriliruptoraceae; genus JAHWJY01. The sequence goes on from JAHWKB010000164.1 coordinate 3,253, forward strand.
GAGGTCGGTGGTCCCGCTGCGCGACGCTGGCTGATCTCGTCCGCGGAGCTCACGGCGCTCCCGGCCACGGTCATCGTGGAGCAGCCCGAGGCCGTGGCGCTGGCGCCGGCCGAGGCGACCATGAACGGCGTGACCGCCGTGCTCCTGGCCGTCGTCGCCGGCATCGTCGCGGCGGTCATCCTCACGGGTCGGCGCCTCCTCCGGCCGTTGCGTGGCCTGGTCGAGGCGGTCGCCCGGTTGGAGCGGGGGGACCGGGCCGTGCGGGTGCCGACCGGCGCGGCGGCGGAGGTCGGGGCGCTCGCCGAAGGCTTCAACCGCATGGCCGGGGCGCTCGACGAGCGCCGCTCACAGCTGGAGGCCGCCGAGATCTCCGCCCGCCGAAGCGAGGAGCGGCTGCGTCTCCTCGTCGAGGGCGTCGAGGACTACGCCATCGTCCTGCTGGGCAGGGAGGGCCGTATCCGGTCGTGGAACACCGGTGCCCACCGGCTCCTCGGCTACGACCGGGACGAGGCGCTCGGCCGCCCCTTCGCGGACGTGTTCGCGGCCGGCGGCGCGAGCGGAGCGACGGCCGACCCGCTGCTCGAGGCGGCGACCTCCCACCGTGGCGACACCGAGGGGTGGTGCCAGCGCGGCGACGGGACGCGCTTCTGGGCCCGGACGGTCGCGACGGCGCTCACGGACGAGCAGGGTGATCCCTACGGCTACGCGGTCGTGGTGCACGACCTCACCGAGCGGCAGGCCGCGCGCGTCGCCCTCGAGGACGCCCTGGCCCGCGAGCAGGAGGCCGCCGAGGAGCTCCGTCGGACGAGCGAGCTCAAGGACGAGTTCCTGGCGATCGCGACGCACGAGATCCGCACGCCGCTGGCCGCGATCCTCGGCGCCAGCAACCTGCTCTCCGGTGGCGCCGGCGACCTCGAGGAGGAGGAGCAGGAGCGCATGCGGTCGATGATCGCGACCCATGCGCAGGATCTCCGGCAGATGGTGGACCGGCTGCTCGACTTCACCCGGCTCCAGGCGGGACGCGCCCAGCTCGTGCGCGAGCGCTTCGACCTCGCCGAGGAGCTGGAGCGGGTCGTGAACGTGCTCGAGCGCCAGCTGGCCGACCACGCGCTCGACGTCGACGTGCCGAGCCGGGAGCTCGAGCTCGACCGGGAGGGCCTGCGGCACGTCGTGACCAACCTGCTGTCGAACGCCGCCAAGTTCTCCCCGCCGGGCTCGACCATCACGCTGGCGGCCGCCGTCGACGACGAGCACCTCGTCGTGCGCGTGAGCGACCAGGGGCGGGGCATCCCCGCGGCCGACCACGAGACCGTGTTCGAGCTGTTCCGACAGTCCACCGCCCCGTACTCCAGCGCGCGCGGGACCGGTGTCGGCCTCGCGATCGTGAAGCGCTACGTGGAGCTCGCCGGCGGTGACGTCACGCTCGAGAGCGCGGAGGGGGAGGGGGCCACGTTCACGGTCACCCTGCCGCTGACCGACCCGGCGGAGACCGCGCCCGTCGGCGGCGAGCGGGCGGCCGGCTGACGGCCGGCGGGGAAGCGACCCGATTGGAACGGCAGCCCGCCCGTCGGGAACACTCCGGGTCACGTCCCGGCGCCCCCCGCCCGACGAGAGACGACGGAGGACCTCTGTGAGCCACCTCGAGCAGGCCCGCACGATCGTGCGCGCCCTCCGCGGCGGCGTCGACGACGCCGTCGGCGCGCTGGCCAGGGCGAGCGCGGCGGACGGCCGCATCTCGGTGTCGAAGATGGACGAGCACCAGACCGTCGCCTACGACCTCGCGACGATCGCCTCCGCGGTCGCGGCCGCCCAGCACGCCGTCGAGTACGGCGAGCACGGCGACCACGAGGCCGCGCTGGCGCTCGCGTACGCGGCCGACGTCCACGCCGAGCTGCTCGCCCGCATGACCGGCCGCTGGCGCGAGCTCGGGCTCGACGGCGTGCCCGCCGGCGTGGCCACCGCCGAGGTGGAGGACGCGGTCGCGGCGGGGCGCGACACCGCCTTCCTGGCCTCGATCGCCGACACGGTCCTGCAGAACGGCGAGGCCGGCCCGCGCCACCTCCCCGAGGACCTCGAGATGGTCCGCCAGACCTTCCGCCGCTTCGCGGAGGACAAGGTCATGCC
>JAHWKB010000165.1:0-2907 GCA_019348115.1 Actinomycetota bacterium
GGAGGTTGTCGTACTCGGTCTCGTAGGCGAAGTCGACGATCGCGAAGTCGGTGTCGGGGTTGGCCTGCGCCGCGGCCTCGGTGGCCTCACCGAGGAGGAAGCCGACCGTGACGATGAGGTCGCAGCCCTGGCTCACGAACTGGTTGATGTTGGGCTCGAAGTCGGTCTCGGACTGCGACTCCAGCACCTGGATCTCGACGCCCAGCTCGGACTCGGCCTGCTGGAGGCCGGCGTAGGCCGTCTGGTTGAACGAGCGGTCGTCGACGCCGCCGGTGTCGGTGACCTGGCAGGCGAGGTAGTCGGCGTCGGCGGCCTCGGTCGCTCCCTCGGTCGCCCCGTCGGTCGTCTCGTCGGCCGCGGGCTCGGTGGCGGTGGACGTCTCGGCGGGCTCGGCGCCCTCGTCCGGTGCGGAGCCGCATCCGGTGGCGAGGAGCGCCGCGGCAGCGACGGCTGCGAGCGCCCGGTACGTGGTCTTCATGCTTGGCCTTCCCAGTCAGGAGCGACGCGGATCCCTCGCGCGTCGGAGGGTGCCTCGCCTCGGGACGAGCGTCCCGGCGAGTGGCGGCACGGCCGGATCCGGTACGTCCGGGGATCCGCGCCGGGCGGCCGGATCGTACTACTCCGGTAGTCGGAGAACCCCGAAGCGCTGCCCGGACGAGGCCCGACGTGCGCGCACCACACGCCGGCGTGACAACCGCGCCGGACGTGCTCTCGCAGCGCCGTCTAGGCCCCGACCCGCTCGGCCGTGCGGGGGTCGGCCACGCCGTCGTCGCCGACCAGCGCGTCCGCCCGCGACCGCGAGGCGAAGCGCAGCCAGCAGTAGCCGGCGATCCCGGCCACCGCGGACGCGGCGAAGATGCCGAGCTTCGCGCTGTCGCCCTCGGCCGAGCCGCCCGGGAACGACAGCGCCGCGACGAACAGGGCCACCGTGAAGCCGATGCCGGCGAGCATCCCGAGGCCCACCATGTGGCGCCAGGTGGTGCGTGCCGGCATGCGACCCAGCCCGAGCTTGATCGCCAGCCAGGCGAACGTCGTGACGCCGAGGAGCTTGCCCACGACGAGGCCGGCGGCCGTGCCGAGGAGGACGGGATCGTCGAACGCGCCGCGCAGCGCGGCCCTCTCGATCACGACGCCGGCGTTGGCGAGGGCGAACAGCGGCACGATCACCATCGACGCCCAGGGCGCGAGGGCGTGCTCGAGGCGGTTCAGGGGTGGGAGCGACTCGCGGCTGAGTCGCCGGAGCTCGTGCATGAGCGCCTGGAGGCGCTCGAGGGAGTGGTGGTCGGCGGCGCTGACCGGTTCGTCCTCCGGGAGGTAGTGGTCGGCGCGGTCGACGAGCTGGCGGGCACGGGGGGCGAAGTAGCGCGGGCTGTAGAAGCTCCAGGTGGGCGTGAACAGCGCCATCGCGACGCCCGCCACGGTGGCGTGGACGCCCGACTCGAGGATGGCGAGCCAGACGAAGACGCCGACGAGCACGTAGGCGCTGACGGCGCGCACCTGCAGGCGACGCATGACCGCGACGAACCCGAGGCCGCCGATGCCGGCGGCGAGCCACCCGGCGGCCAGGTCGCTCGTGTAGAAGAGCGCGATCACGATGATCGCGCCGAGGTCGTCGACGATCGCGAGGGCGAGGAGGAACAGCTTCGCCGCGACCGGGACGCGCCGGCCCAGCATGGACACGATGCCGACGGCGAAGGCGATGTCGGTCGCCATCGGGATGCCCCAGCCGCGCGCCCCCGGCCCGCTGGCGTTGAACGCCGTGTAGATGAGCGCCGGCAGCAGCATCCCGCCGAGCGCCGCGATCGCGGGCAGGGCCGCGGCGCGCGGGTCGCGGAGCTCGCCGACCACGAGCTCGCGTTTGATCTCGAGGCCGACGACGAAGAAGAACAGGGCCATGAGCCCGTCGTTGATCCACTCGCGGACCGTGAGCTCGCTCAGGTGGTGGAAGGAGAAGTCCCCGACCGCGATCTCGATCGTCGTCCCGAAGAGCCCGAAGTAACTGTCGCCGGCGCCCGAGTTGGCCCAGATGATGGCCACGACGGCCGCGAGGAGCATGAGCACGCCGCCGGCGGCCTCGGCCCGCATGAACCCGAGCGCCGGCTGGACGAACGCCCGCGGGACGAAGCGGCTGGACTCCGCCCACGAGGGCGGGAACAGCTCACCGGTGGTGGTGGTCGCGGGCGCACCGCGGTCGGGGCTGTCGGTCACGGACGTCTCGGGAGGACACGGCGCCGGCGGGGAGGCGGCGGGGCGAGGAGAGCGTGTCAGACGAGGTAGCGGATCTCACCATCGGAGGCGGCGAGGACGGCGTAGACCGCCTCGTGGAGCTTCGCGTGGAGCGCCCGGAAGCGCTCGGACTCGACGTCCTCGTCGTCGGCGGCCGCCGGGGCCTCGGCGCCGTCGGCGCCGTCGGCGTCGGTCAGCGCCTCGAAGGCGGCGTCCCAGTCGGTCGACGCGGCGGCGAGCTTCAGCCGCATCGTGGGGGCCTGCAGGAGCGCGCGGTTGAGGTCCTGGACGATCGAGACCACCACGTCCGTGCTGGTGCGGACCCCGGGGGTCGACAGGAGGCGCAGCGCCTGCAGCTTGCGCATCGCGAGGGCCGCGATCATCACCGGGTCACCGAGCTCCCCCACCGCCGCATCGATGTCGTCGAGCGAGATGACCGCCTTGTCGGGCACGTCGAACCACGCCCGGAGCGTGTCGAAGAGCTCCTCCGTGACGCCGTGCAGCGCCAGCAGCTCGTCGGGCTTGGGGATGGTGTCCATCCCCCGAGGCTACTGGCCCACCGGGTCCCTGCGGCTCGCCGCCCCGTCCGATCCTGCGGCCTCCTGGCCGATCCGATCCGCGGCCTCCTGGCCGATCCGATCGCGGCCTACTGGCCGATCCGATCCGCGGCCTACTGGCCGA
>JAHWKB010000165.1:3007-5367 GCA_019348115.1 Actinomycetota bacterium
CTGGCCGATCCGATCGCGGCCTACTGGCCGATCCGATCCGCGGCCTACTGGCCGACGAGGCGGACCTCGTTGCCGTTGGTGATGGCCGGGCAGTCGACGGCCGGGACCTGCCCGAGCGCGGCGAGCGTCTCCGGGAGCTCGAAGGTCGCCGAGTCGCCGGCGAGGTACGCCTCGCGCGGGATGCACACGATGCGCATCGTCCGTGCGCGCGCCTCGACGCCCGGGGCCGTGGTCTCGAAGCGGTCGATGGGCCGGAGGACCTGCGTGGTCTGCAGCGACAGCGCCCGGTGGATGAGCGGTCGCGTCACGGACTCGAAGTCCCGCGCGCCGTCGTAGGCCGCCGAGAACACCTGCTGCTCCGACGCGTCGGCGAGCTCGGTGTTCCGCAGGATCTCGTAGGCAGGCAGGGCGCGCGCGTTGGCGTCGAGCACGAGACGGAGGCCCATCTCCGCGAGGCCGTAGACCTCGTCGGCCCCGCTCGCGACCTCGATCTCGTCGACGGCGTCGAGCGGGAAAGCGAGGTCGTGCTCCTCCCAGGCGGCGAGGAGCGCGTAGCCCTCGCGCGCGACGAGGATGGCGCGGGCGGCGTCGGAGACGGCGGTCGCCTCGGGGCCGTCCACGTCGTCAGCGTCGATGAACAGCTCACGGGCACGGTCGGCGAGGGCGTCGAGCTCGAAGCGCGCACCGGTGAAGTCACCGGGGAACTCGGCCCACGTCTCGTCCTCGATGATGATGACGTCGTCCGGGGGCAGCACCGGCACCTCGGCCTGGAGCGCCGCGAGGCGGTCGATCAGGCCCTCGGGGCTCGTGTCCTCGGCCTGGAGGGCCGTGGCGGCCGCCGTCGTGCCGAGCGCGGCGACGACGAGCGCACCCAGCGCCAGTACGACGGAACCTGCGGTCCGCTTCCGTGACGTTCCCCGCACCGCATCCTCCTCGAAGCACCTGCTTGGTGTTCGGCAGCCTCGGGGCCGGACTACAGCCCTGGTGCTCCCCCGTCCCCCGGGGAAGCCAGAGGACGACGAAGAGCACAGCGCAGAACACCCGCAACAGTGAGCACGATAACAACACCTGCCCTCGACGTCACCACATCCTCCGCCGGTCCCCATCGCGCGCCATCCGCACGCCAGGATGCGTCACGTCCGCGTGCCGGCAGGTGGCACGCGGACGTGGAGGATCGGTGGGGGGGTGTCAGTAGCGGTAGGAGTCGGACTTGTACGGGCCCTCGACCTCGACGCCGAGGTAGGCGGCCTGCTCGGGGCTCAGCTCGGTGAGCTTGGCGCCGAGCTTGTCGAGGTGGAGGCGGGCGACCTCCTCGTCGAGCTGGCGCGGGAGGACGTAGACGTCCTCCTTGTAGTCGCCGCTGTTCTCCCACAGCTCGATCTGGGCGAGCACCTGGTTCGTGAAGCTCATCGACATCACGAAGCTGGGGTGGCCGGTGGCGCACCCGAGGTTCACGAGCCGGCCCTCGGCGAGGAGGATGATGGCGCGCCCGTTCGGCATGTGCACGAGGTCGACCTGGGGCTTGACGTTCTCCCACTCGAACTCGCGCAGCGCCGACGTCTGGATCTCGGTGTCGAAGTGCCCGATGTTGCAGACGATGGCCTGGTCCTTCATGGCCAGCATGTGGTCGAGGGTGATGACGTCGTCGCAGCCCGTGGCGGTGACGAAGATGTCGGCCTCGCCGGCGACGTCGTCGAGCGTGACGACGCGGTAGCCCTCCATCGCGGCCTGCAGGGCGATGATGGGGTCGATCTCGGTGACGAGCACGGTCGCGCCCATGCCGCGCAGCGCCTGCGCGCAGCCCTTGCCGACGTCGCCGTAGCCGGCGACGACGACCTTCTTGCCGGCGATCATCACGTCGGTGGCGCGCTTGATGCCGTCGATCAGCGACTCGCGGCAGCCGTAGAGGTTGTCGAACTTCGACTTCGTGACGGAGTCGTTGACGTTGATGGCCGGCATCCGGAGCGTGCCGTTCTTCGCCATCTGGTGGAGGCCGTGGACACCGGTCGTGGTCTCCTCGGACACGCCGCGGATCTCGGGGAGGAGGTCGGCGTGGCGCTCGTGGACGATCGCGGTCAGGTCACCGCCATCGTCGAGGAGCAGGTTCGGGCCCTTGCCGTCGGGCCACAGGAGCGTCTGCTCGATGCACCACTCGTACTCCTCCTCGGTCTCGCCCTTCCAGGCGAAGACCGGGGTGCCGGCGGCCGCGACGGCGGCGGCGGCCTGGTCCTGGGTCGAGAAGATGTTGCACGACGACCAGCGCACCTCGGCGCCGAGCGCCTGCAGGGTCTCGATCAGCACGGCCGTCTGGATCGTCATGTGGAGGCAGCCGGCGATGCGGGCGCCGGCGAGCGGCTGCG
>JAHWKB010000166.1 GCA_019348115.1 Actinomycetota bacterium
CCTCCCACGTGAGCCAGTCCATCTCCGACGACGGCCAGTCCCCGCCGGCGATGCGCCCGCCGCAGATCGCGAACGGCGTGTCCAACCAGGCGAACAGGGGCGAGACGTCGCGCGAGTTGCGTCGGCGCTCGAGGTCGAGGACGGCGCGGTGGATGGACGCGAACTTCTCGAGCGCGCTCACCCCCTCCTCCCGCAGGCAGCCGTGGGCCGACCACCCACGGACGGTGATCCGCCACGACAGCGCACCGGCGTTCGCGGGGACGACGTCGAGGCGCGTCGGCTCCATGATCACGCAGCCGTCGATCCGCTCGCCCCGCTCGATCACCGCGAGGGAGCCGGTCCCGCCGTCCTCCTCGCCGATGACCGGGGAGATGCCGACGCGTCCCGCGAGCTCCACCCCGGCGTCGCGGAGCGCCTCGACCGCGTGGATGGCGGCGGCGAGCCCGCCCTTCATGTCGCACGCGCCCCGCCCGTACAGGCGGCCGTCGCGGACGGCTGGCTCGAACGGCGGCGAGGTCCAGTCACGGGGGTCACCCGTCGGGACGACGTCGACGTGGCCGTTGAGGAGCAGCGAGGGCCCGTCGCCGGCGCCGTACCAGCCCAGGACCCCGCGGGCGTCGGGGCGCTCGACCTCGGCGCTGAAGTACGGATGCGACGACAGCGCGGGGACGTCGATGTCCCACATGTCGACGTCCATGCCGGCACGGGCGAGCTGCTCCGCGGCGAGCTCCTGCGCCGGCGTCTCGAGGCCGGACAGGCTCGGGACGGCGAGGAGCTCGCTGGCGCGCGCGACCACCGCCTCCTCGGAGACGGCGGCGACCACCCGCCGCTCGAGCTCGGTGAGCTCGCTGACGTCGATGTCCGGTGTCACGCGGCACCTCCCAGGGCGCGGTCGAGGTCGGCGATGAGGTCGTCGGGATCCTCGATGCCGGCGGAGTAGCGGACGAGCCCCTCGGGGATGCCGGCCTCGGCGCGCTCCTCGAGCGTCAGCTCGACGTGCGACGTGGTCGCCGGCGGACCGACGATGGTCTCGACCTGTCCGAGGTTCGCGGCGAGGTAGGCGTACTCGAGCTTCGGGAGCACCTCGCGCACCGCGTCGAAGCCCCCCTCGAGCTCGAACGAGAGCATCCCGCCGAACCCGTCCATCTGCCGGGCCGCGACGTCGTGGCGCGGGTGGCTCTCGAGGCCGGGGTAGTGCACGGCGGTCACGCGCGGGTGCTCCTCGAGCCACCGGGCGACGGCCATGGCGTTGCTGTTCTGTCGCTCGATGCGCAACCCGAGGGTCTTGAGGCTCCGCAGGAACAGCGCGGCCGCGGAGGCGTCGAGCCCCGTGCCGGCGATCTCGCGGTAGTGGTAGACCCGGCCCACGAGCTCCTCGGAGCCGCAGACGAGGCCGCCGAGCACGTCCCCGTGGCCGCCGAGGAACTTCGTCGCCGAGTGCACGACGAGGTCCGCTCCGAGGGACAGCGGGCGCTGGTTGATCGGGGTCGCGAACGTGTTGTCGACCACCACGGTCGCGCCGACGTCGTGCGCCGCGGCGGCGCCGCGGGCGATGTCGAGCACCTTGAGGGTCGGGTTCGTCGGCGTCTCGAGGTAGAGGAGGTCGCAGCCGTCCGCGACGGCCGCTTCGAGCGCGTCCTGGTCGTCGGTGTCGACGACCGTGCACTCGATCCCGAAGCGGGGCAGCACCTCGGTGAACAGCAGGTAGCTCCCGCCGTAGGCGTCCTTGACCGAGACCGCCCGCTGGCCCGACGACAGCAGCGCGAGCAGCGTCGAGCTGATCGCCGCCATGCCCGTGGTGAACGACGTCGCCGCCGCCGCGCCCTCGAGCGCCGCGACCTTCGCCTCCAGGCGGTCGGTCGTGGGGTTCGAGTTCCGGCTGTAGATGTGCCCGTCGGCCTTCCCGAGGGCGACGTCGCGCCAGGTGTCGACGTCGGGGTAGGCGAACGCGGCGTTGGCGACGATCGGGGGCACGACCGCGTTGGTCGCGGCGTCGACGGCGTCGGTGAGGTGGACGGAACGGGTGGAGGGACCTGCGTCGGCCACGAGGGGGCTCCTGAGGGATCGCGGGGCCGGGGACGGTAGCGGCCCGCTTCGGCGTCTCAGAAGGGGAGCGGGTCCCCGTCCGCATCCACTCGCTCCTCGAGGCCCTCGAAGGGGTCGTCCGGCTGCGCGGCCAGCGGGGAGTCGGGCTCCGGTCCCACGCCCGCCTCGGACGAGCGGGTCGCCCACGAGGGGAACGGGAACTCGAGCACCAGCGGCACCGGCAGCTCGGGCTGGGCGAGGATCATCGTCCCCGGCTTCACGATCGTGGCGCGCTGGCGCTGTGCCTGCGGGAGGAAGCCGTACTCTTCGCGCCTCGCCTCGGCCGAGTCGAGCCGTCCCACGACCCGGATGGCGGAGTTCGAGATGATGCGGCGCTCGACCTCGGACGCGGTCTGCTGGGCGCCGATGAGGATGATCCCGAGCGAGCGTCCGCGCTCGGCGATGTCGAGGAGGATCTCCTTGATGGGGGAGTAGCCCTCGCGCGGCGCGTACTTGTTGAGCTCGTCGAGGACCACGAACGTCAGCGGCGTGGAGACGCCCGACCGCTCCTTCTCCTCGAAGGTCCGGCGCAGGACGACACCGACGACGAAGCGCTTGGCGCGGTCGTTCAGGTTGTGGATGTCGACGACCGTGACCTGCTTCTGGCGCTGGATGCGGTGGCGCTCGGGGTTGGGGACGTCGCCGCGGATGAGCGGCTCGATGTGGCGCTGCGCGCCGAAGAGCCGCCGGACGAACGCGTTGATGGTGCCGATACCGATCGCTCGGCCGCACCACTCGGCCTGGGTCGCCTCGTCCTCGATGCGGGCGTGCACGATCTCGATGAGGTCACGGAAGGTCCGGGCCTCGTCGCCGTCGATGCGCACCCCGCCGTCGCCGATCGGCACGGCATCGCGCTTGAGCTTCGCCATCACCTGGTGCACGACCATCGTGTACTGCTGCCGGTCGTCCTGGGCGTCGGTGAAGAGGAACTGCAGGAGCTCGTCCCGACAGAACTCCTCCAACGTCCAGAAGAAGCTCGTGACGCCCTCGACGCGACTCGTGACGTCGGGGACGGCGGCGTTCGAGCCGCGCCGCGGCGGCGCCCACAGCTCGACCGACCGGAACGCCGACGGCTCGAGCCCGAGTGCCCGGTAGCGGGCAGCCTGCTCCTCGTCGAGCTCGAGGTTGGTGTGGTCGAGGAACAGCAGGTCCTCGCCCTTGACGTTGAAGACGAGCGCCTTCGTGTTCGTGGCCGCGCCACCCAGGGCGCCCGACGTGAACAGGCTGTGCAGCAGGAAGGTGGCGTAGCTCGTCTTGGTCGCGACCCCGGAGACGCCGCTGATGTTGACGTGCGCCCCGCGGGTGCCGTCGAGGAACTCGAGGTTGAGGTAGATGGGCTCGTCGTCGCGCGACAGCCCGGCCGGGAGGCGCTTCTTCATGCCGTCGAAGAACAGTGCCTCGAACCGCTCCGCACCTTCGGCCTTGCGGACCTCCTGCCCGGGGAGCGGCGGGACGAAGACCTCGGGCTCGAAGCGGGTCGCGAGCACCTGCGCGGCCTCGCTCACCTCGGCCGGCAGCACGCCGTCCTCGATGAGGAACACGTCGGAGTCGAAGCGCGCGCCCTCGTGGCGGGCGCGCACCTGGTTGACGACGCCGTAGATGCGGACCGGGGCGCGTCCCGGCGGCGTGCGCTCGAGCGCGACCACGTCGTCGAGCTGGACGAAGCGGTCCGGGGCGACGGCGATCCAGAAGTCGAGCGGGGTCGAGTCCTCGGTCCCGATGACGCGTCCCACCACGGGTCCGGTGGTGGTGTCGTCCACACGTGCTCCTCTGGCGTCGGAAGGCCGGTCGGTCGCCGTCCAGCGGCCGGTGCGCCCGGAGCGTAACGAGCCCGTGTGACGGCACCCGGGAGCGCGGGTTAGCCTGCGTGTCCGGGCGCGTGTCGGACCTCCCGTGCCCTTCCGAGCCACCACCCCCCGGAGCTGTCGTGACCGACGTGCCCGCACCCCAGATCGCGCCGGCCGAGGGCAAGCTCGGCATCCTCACGGTCGGCCTCGGGGCCGTCTCGACGACCTTCATCGCCGGCGTCGAGCTGATCCGCCGCGGGATGGCGGAGCCCGTCGGCTCGCTGACCCAGATGGGCACCATCCGGCTCGGGAAGCGCACCGACGAGCGGGCGCCGCTCATCAAGGACTTCGTCCCCCTCGCCTCCCTCGACGACATCGTGTTCGGCGCCTGGGACCCGTTCGAGGACGACGCGTACGTGTCGGCCCAGAACGCCGGCGTGCTCGACTCCGGTCGGCACCTCGAGCCGATCTCGGACGCGCTCCGGGCGATCCAGCCGATGCAGGCGGCCTTCGACCCCGCGTACGTGAAGCGCCTCGACGGGCCGAACGTCAAGCCGTCGAAGAGGAAGCGCGAGCTCCTCGAGGGGCTGCGTGCCGACCTCCGCGAGTTCCGCGAGGAGCACGGCTGCGACCGCATGGTCATGGTGTGGTGCGGCTCGACCGAGATCTACATCGAGCCGGGGCCGAGCCACCAGACCCTCGAGGCCTTCGAGGCCGCCATCGACGACGACGACCCCTCGATCGCTCCCTCGATGCTCTACGCCTACGCCGCGCTCCTCGAGGGGGTCGCGTTCGCGAACGGGGCGCCGAACCTCACCGTCGACATGCCGGCGCTGCGTCAGTACGCCGAGGACCACGGCGTGCCGATCTGCGGCAAGGACTTCAAGACCGGCCAGACGCTGCTCAAGACCGTGCTGGCGCCGATGTTCAAGGCGCGCATGCTCGGCGTGAACGGGTGGTACTCGACCAACATCCTCGGCAACCGCGACGGTGAGGTGCTCGACGATCCCGAGTCGTTCAAGACCAAGGAGGAGTCCAAGCTCGGCGTGCTCGACTTCATCCTGCAGCCCGACCTCTACCCCGAGCTCTACGCCGACCTCTACCACAAGGTCCGGATCAACTACTACCCCCCGCGTGGTGACAACAAGGAGGGGTGGGACAACATCGACTTCTTCGGGTGGCTCGGCTACCCGATGCAGATCAAGGTCGACTTCCTCTGCCGCGACTCGATCCTGGCCGCGCCGCTGTGCCTCGACCTCGCGCTGTTCCTCGATCTCGCACAGCGCTCCAACCTCTCGGGTATCCAGGAGTGGCTGTCGTTCTACTTCAAGAGCCCCCAGGTCAAGCCCGGGCTCTACCCCGAGCACGACCTGTTCATCCAGCTCACGAAGCTCAAGAACACGCTGCGCTTCCTCATGGGCGAGGACCAGATCACCCACCTCGGCGTCGAGTACTACGCCGACGAGTACT
>JAHWKB010000036.1 GCA_019348115.1 Actinomycetota bacterium
GACCCAGCCGATGCCGAGCCTGTTCAGCTGGCACTTCCACCACCTGCCGCGGTGGGCCCACCGGGTCGAGACCGGCGCGAACCACGTCGTCCAGCTCGTGCTGCCGTTCGGGCTGTTCCTGCCGCAGCCGGTCGCCGGCGTCGCCGCCACGGCCATCATCGTCACCCAGGGTTGGCTCGTGATCAGCGGCAACTTCGCGTGGCTGAACGCGATCACCATCGTGCTCGCGACGAGCGCGCTGCCGGACGCCTGGCTGGACCGCCTCCCGGCGCTCGAGACCGCCCCCGGCCTGGCCGCGCCCGAGACGTGGCTCGTCGTGCTCGCCGGCGTGGCGTTCCTCGCCACGGCGTGGGAGAGCCGCAAGCCGGTCCGCAACATGCTGTCGCCGGCGCAGGCGATGAACGCGAGCTTCAACCCGTTCCACCTCGTGGGGACCTACGGCGCGTTCGGGAGCGTGACCAAGACCCGCTACGAGGTCGTGCTCGAGGGCACCGACGACCCCCGCCCCGACCCCGACAGCGACTGGCGCGAGTACCACTTCAGGGCCAAGCCGACGGACGTCCGCCGGCGGCCGCCGCAGTTCGCGCCGTACCACCTGCGCCTCGACTGGCTGATGTGGTTCCTGGCGATGTCGCCGTCGCCCGGTCGGCACGGCCGCTGGTTCTCCGGCCTCGTCGGCGCCCTGCTCGCGGCCGACCCGGCGGTGCTCGGCCTGCTGCGCGACGATCCCTTCGGCGGGGACGCCCCGACCGCGGTGCGGGCACGGCGCTACCGCTACCGCTACACGACCCGGGCCGAGCGTCGCGAGACCGGAGCCTGGTGGGACCGCGAGCTCGTCGGCGAGTTCCTCCCGCCGGTCGGTCGCCGCCCCTGACGGTGCCGGTCGGTCGGTTCAGTGAACCGATCCGCCGATATGCCGGCGTGATGGGTCATCGTTGCGCCGGCCGGAGCGTGCAACGTCGCGACGTTGCACGCGATCACCGGGATAACGGCCGGTCGGTTCAGTGAACCCTCCGGCCGGCGAGCTAGCGTCGGCCGCCGGCGACAGGAGCGCTCCCGATGACCGACGTCGACCTCACCGATCCGGGCGGCTACCGCCACTGGGTCGCGGAGACCGTGCGGTTCTCCGACACCGACATGGTGGGGCACGTCAACAACGTCGCCTTCGCGGCGTACGTGGAGACGGGCCGGGTCGCCTACGGGATGGCGCTGGCGTCGGAGGCCTTCGATGCGGGCACGCGGCTGAACGTCGTGCTCCGGCGGCTCGAGCTCGACTTCGTCGCCGAGGCCCACTACCCGGCGCGGCTGCGGGTGGGCTCCCGGCTGCTGCGGCTCGGTCGGACGAGCTACACCATCGGCACGGGCGTCTTCGCGGACGACCGGTGCCTCGCCACGTCGGTCGGGGTGCTCGTCGTCGTCGGACCCGACGGACCGATGCCGATCGGGGGGCGAGCCCGCGAGGTGATGACGGCCGCGTTGCCCTGAGCGCGCCGCGGAGGCCCGGGAAAGGGTCGAGCCCCGCCGGGATGGCGGGGCTCGGAAACGGTCTTCTTCGCGCCTACAGGGTGATGCCCGTCTGGCTCGGACCGTGCGATCGTCTAGCGATCAGAGAGGTGCGACGTTCTGTGCCTGCGGGCCCTTCTGACCCTGGCCGACCTCGAACGTGACCTTCTGACCCTCGTCCAGGGACTTGTAGCCCTGGGTCTGGATCGCGGAGAAGTGAACGAACAGGTCCTCGCCGCCCTCGTCGGGCTGGATGAATCCGAAGCCCTTGTCGGCGTTGAACCACTTAACGGTGCCCTGTGGCATGTGATGTTCCCTATCGAAGCGCTTGGATCGGCCGGGTCGCTCAAGTAACAGGAGCAGTGACACCCCGACCGGATGCGCGGACACACCGTACACGGCCTGGCCGTCGTCCGCTGGGCCGTGGTGCTCAGGCGCGCTCGCGCAGACGGATGACCTGACGCGCGGCGAGCGCCGCCGCCCCGCCGAGCAGGGGCAGTCTGCCGGCGCCCGTGGCGGGCAGGGCCGCCGGGTCCGGCGCCGGCGCGGCGGGCGGGGCGGGGTCCATCAGCGCGGGATCGTCGCCGCGGTCGAGCACCGCGCGGGTGACGACGGCGTCGACCGAGGACACGGGCGACTCGTCGCCCACCCAGGGATCGCCGCCGAAGTACCGGGCGAAGATCCGCTCGGCGGTGCGCGTGGCGACGGCCTGGGACGTGAGCGTCGGGTTGGGACCTCCGAGGCCGTTGGCGAGGACGGAGTTGTCGCCGAAGAAGAGCCGCTTCACGAACCGCGCCTCGCCCTCGGGCGTCGCGACGGAGTCGGCCGGGTCCTCACCCATCCGCATCGTCGACTGCACGTGCAGGACCAACGGCGGCCAGTTGATGCGGTGGGTCGCCTTGGCGCCGGCCGCGCGGAGCAGCTCGACCGCCTTGGCGGCGAGCGCCTCGCGGTTGGCCTGGGTGCGCGCGGACCGCTGGCGCTGGGTGAACACGACCTTCGGGACCGCGCCGTGCTCGTCCGGTGGGTACGACTCGGAGATGGTGACGCGGTTCTGCGGCTCGACGTCGTCGTCGGTGATCACGAGCACGTTCAGCAGCCGGTTCACATCCGAGGTCATCCGCGCGAAGTCCGCGCCGATCACGCGGCCGTGGGTGTCGGCACCGGAGCCGTCCTCGAGACCGTTGGTGTAGTGGCCGGCCATGCCGCCGTCGCTGAAGCCGTTGGAGAATCCCTGCAGCGCCGGTGGGAGCCCGACGTTCTCGAGCCCGCCGAGGCCGGGGAAGTCGGCGCGTGCGGACGAGCCCACGCCCTTCGCCGAGCCGGTGTCCTCCTCGAACTCGCCGATGACCCAGTCGAAGAAGTGGTCGGTGTAGCCGCGCCCGACCCAGTCGTTGGGGTTGGGCAGTCCCGAGTTGAACCACAGGCGCGGGTTCTCGGTGCACCCCGCGGCCATCACGATCACCTGGGCGTCCTCGGTGACCTCCTCGCCGGTCGACCCGATCCGCCACGTGACGCCCCGGGCGGTCGTGGCGTCGCCCTCGCCCTCGGTGCGGATCTGCGTCACGAAGGCGTCGGTGATGAGCTCGACCGCGCGGCCTCCCCGCGACCACGCGTCCGCGGTCAGCATCATCGGGACGTAGGAGTTGTCGGTCGAGCGCTTGGCCTTGAGGTTCCGCGGCGCCTTGCGTGGCTGGTAGCAGCCCTGGAAGCAGTACCCGCAGAACGTGCAGCCCTGCGCCTGCGGGAACTCGAGCTGGGACGCGTCCGTCGTCCTGCCGGCCGTCCCACCGGGCTGGAGGATGGCGTTCTCCTGCGGGCGGAACGAGTCACCCGTCACGTCCTTGGAGGTGTTGACCGGCAGGCCCATCCGCTCGGCGCCGCGGAAGAAGATCGACTCCTTCGTGCCCATCGCCGCGGTCTGGACCGGCAGGGTGTGCTCGACCCACTCGTAGTAGGGCACGAGGTCGGCGTAGGTGAACGGGAAGCGGTGGGCGCGGTCGTAGCGGTCCGCGTCCGCGCCGTCGTAGCCGGCGAACGTGCCGGGCAGCGCCCGGGGGCAGTTGCCGTAGTAGTGCTGGGTCGTGCCGCCGACGCCGGAGAGCTGCCACATCATCGAGTTCTGCGGCGTCTCCCGCAGCCACGCCGGCTTGTCGCGGTCGGCCGGGCCCCAGCGGAAGTAACCCGTCAGGATGTTGTTGGCCTCGTTCTCGAGGTGCCGCCACTCCTGCTCCGGCTGCGCGTGCCGGGGGCCCGCCTCGAGGACGAGCACGTCGAGCCCGCGTGCCGCGAGCTCCTTGGCGATGACGGGTCCACCACCGCCGGCGCCGATCACGATCACATCGCGTGCCACGTTGACGTCCCTCTCAGCCGACCGAGCGGCGGTTCTGGTAGTAGCCCAGGAACTCGTCCCAGCCCTCGGGTGTGGTCGTGCCGAGCCCCTCGAGGTAGCTGGCGTGGTCCCACCCGACGGGCCGGCCCGTCAGCGCGCGCTGCGCCGGGTCCCACACGTCGATCTCGGAGAAGGCGAAGAACTGGACGAACCCGGGGAGCACCCCGAAGACGAACTGCAGCACCCCGCTCGAGTGGGCGAACGGCTCGGGCATCGAGCTCGAGTCGAGCGCCCGCGTCTCTTCCTCCAGACGACGCCACGTCTCGACCTTGTCGTCGAAGGACAGCCGTGCGAACGTGGACGGGAACGGGGCCGTCCCGCCGACCGGGTTCACCGAGGTGGCCACGACGTTGATCATCGACGCGATGCCGCCCGAGAGCGGCACCGTCCCATCGTTGGCGAGCCCGGGTCCGTCCGGGGCGGGCACGAAGATGTCGAGCGCCTCACGGATGTGCCGACCGGCGTTGGTCGCGATCGCCCCGGGCCCGTCGGTCGTGACGCCCTGCGCCTCGGAGTAGGCGTCGTCGCCGGGCCACAGCATCGCCGCGAGCCCGTTGAAGGTGTCCAGCACGACGTCGGGCTCCTGCGCGACCGCCTCGTCGTACCACCCGCGCCAGGTCAACAGGTCGGGCACCGCGGCGATCGCCGCCGCGGTGAGCACCGTCCCTCCGGCGCGCGCCAGGAACTGACGACGCGACAGATCGGTCACGACTCCTCCTCAGGTGTGTCGACCACCGGCAGCTCGATGGTCACGTTCGTCAGCACCGCGGCGCCGGGCCGGCGGGTGCTGTTCAGCGCCGACTGCTCGTTCCAGCCGTCGACGCGGAGGTAGAGCTCCTGGCCCGGCTGCAGGGTCGTCGCGATGCCGCCGAGCTCGATCCGGCGGGGGGTGGCCATCACGGCGCACGCGGCCGCCCACCGCGTCGTGGCGGCCGCGCCGGCTCGTGCGGCGTGGCATGCCGGCGCGCGCAGCCGCATCCCGGTGACCTGGTCGTCGACCACGTGGACCCCGTCGCCGTCGACGACGACGAGGGACAGGTAGAGCTGGTCGTCCAGCTCGACCACGGGGGTGCCGGTGAGCTGCGGGATGCCGGCGAGGGTGAGCGGGGCCTCGGCGGTGAGGAGCGGGACGAGGGTCGAGCCGGCCGGTTCCGGCGCGAGGATGGCGCTCGTCGTGATGTCGATGGTCTCGTCGTGCAGCGGCCACGCGGGTCCGCTGACGCAGGTGTCCTGCTCGGTCGCCAGCATCACGCGCGGCACCTCGGCGAGCCGCGCCGCGGCCGTCGCGTCGCCGCGCAGGTGCGAGGCGAGGAAGTCGCTCACGACGGGGCCCAGGTCACCGCACGGGGAGTCCTCGGCACGGACGTCGTGGCCGAGCGCCGTGGGCTGCACGCCGGGGAGGAGGTGGCCGGTGTTCACGCCGATGAGCCGGACGTCCGCGCCGTTGGCCCGGATCCCCTCGAGGTTGTGCACGGCCTCGTTCAGGTTGAACAGCGTGTCGGGCAGGCCCTGGACGAGCAGGGTCGGGACGTCGATGCCGGCCATCCACGTGGCGGGGCTCGATCCCCGGAAGCTGTCCTGGGCCGCGTGTGGTGGGAGGTTGTTCGCCATCCCGTCGCGGAACCAGGTCCCGAGGGCGGGGTCGAGGCTGGCGTTCGCCTCGCCGGCGGCGTACAGCAGCGTCAGCCAGTCGGACTTGATGGCCATGCGGTTGGGCCACAGCGACTGCTGCAGGTCGTTCCAGGTCGCCATCGGGACGAGCGCGTCGAGGCGGTCGTCGAACGCGGCGGTCATCAGCTGGAACCCGCCGCCGTACGAACCGCCGTAGGCGCCGGCGACGACGTCCTTCGGGATGCCGGTGTCGTCCCGTGCCACCCACGCGAGCTCGTCGGCGATGAAGTCCAGCACGGCGCGGAAGTCGCGGACCTCGCGGTCGGGGTGGTGCACGAGCGCGGCGCCGCCGGAGTCGCCGTGGCCCCGGGCGTCGATCGCCACCACGCCGTAGCCGTCGGCGAGGAAGGGCGCGACGTCGCTCGCGCCGGCGTCGGTGGAGCGTGAACCGGACCAGCCGTGGAGGGTGAGGATCACGGGTCGCGGGTCGCCGGCGCAGGCGCCGTCGGGACGGAACACGGTGACGGCGATGACGGTGTCGTCGAACGACGTCACGGACGCGTCGGACTGCGACGCCGGGGCCGTACAGGGGTCGGTCACGGCCGCGAGCACGGCCGGGAGGCACAGGGCGGCGAGCAGCAGCGGCAGGAGCGGGCGTCGGTGCTCGGTCATCCGTCGTCGCCTTCGTCGGGTGGGAGCAGTCGTTCCGCGTGGCCTCTCACCGGGTCGGCGTGGGGTCGGTAGGCGACGACGTAGCCGTTGGGGAGCTGGGGGAGGCCGTAGCCCTCGGCATCGACGCCGATCGCGGCGTAGACGGTGTTCCGGGCGACGCTGACACCGGCCCACGACAGCACCGGGTCGGTGAGGTTCGAGTCGTAGCGCGCGTGCGTGGCCACGGTCATCGGCACGTGGAGCAGCGGGACGCCGGTGGCGGCGTCGTAGGCGTCGAGGAACCCCTTGTAGTCGACCGTGTAGACCACGCCGTTGGCGGACGCGACCGGCTGGCCCCAGTGGACCCCATCGGCGACCGGCGTGACCCAGTCGACGCCCCCCGCCTCCTTCTCGAGACGGAACAGGTAGCCGGCGACCGTGTGCGGGCCGTAGATCGCCTCGCCGTCGAAGGCGGTCGAGCCCACGATCCCGCCGACCTCGCTGGGGATGCCGACGAGGCTCTCCCAGACCGGCTCCATCGTCTCGGCGTCGACCGCGTGGTAGACGCCGGACTTCTGCCCCACCCCGACGAGCTTGCGACCGTCGCGGTCGGTGAAGAGGTTGGGCGACGCGCCGATGTCGAGGTCGAACTCGCCGCACGCCTTGGACTCGAGGAAGCCGCCGCCGGTCCGCACGAGCTCCTCCGGGATGTTCACGCAACGGGTGCGGGTCACCTCGGATGGGACGTAGCGGTCGAGCGTGCCCTTGTAGGAGTCCACGATCTCGCCGAAGGTCGGGCTGGCACGGTCGAGGTCGATCTTCAGCAGCGCGTTGGTGTGCTCGTGCTCGAAGTAGGGGTTGAACGGGTTGCCCGCCCCGACGTAGGCGGTCCTCGTCTCGGGGTCGACGGCCGGCGTCGACCAGATCGTGCCGCCGGAGTACCCCAGCTCGTCGCTGTCGCCGAACAGCCCGAGCTCGTCGTCCTGGGCGTCCTCGTCATCGACGTCCCAGTCCTCCTCGGGGATGGTCCACGTCTTCTTCAGGATCGCGCCGGTGCCGGCGTCCAGCAGGACGAAGCTGCCCTGGAAGCCGTACCGGGTGGTCTCGTCCTCGACCTCGGCGAGCCCGGAGATGCCGATGAAGACGAGGTCCTCGAAGATCACCGGGCTGCCGAAGATGTCGGAGCCCGTCTGGTGGTCGAGCCGCTGGCTGCGCCACAGCCGCTCGCCGGTGTGTTGCTCGAACGCCGCGAGGAACGTGTCGGAGCTGAAGTCGAAGGCGGCGACCACGCGGCCGTCGGCGACGGCGACGGAGCCGTTGATCATCCCGGGCAGGTGGTCGCGCCAGACGAGCTCGCCGGTGTCGGCGTTCACGGCGAACAGCCAGCCGTTGTTGCTCCCGATGTACATGCACCCTTCGGACACCACCGGCGTGCCGGTGATGTCCCCGGAGCCGCCCAGGCCCTCGGTCGAGATCACCCACGCCGGCGTCAGCGTCGCCACGTTGCCGGCGCCGATGACGTCCTCGGCGGCCTGGTGACGGGTGTTGGCGTGGTCACGGCCGTAGCTGGCCCACTCGCCCCCGGGGTGGTCGGCGGGGGCACACGTCGCCGGCGGTGACGCTCCGACCAGCAGGGGCGTGGTCAGGAGGAGGGTGAGGAGGAGGGACCCACGGCGCATCGGCTCAGCCGTCCACGGCGACGAGCGTGCCGCGCATCGAGGGGTGGATGGTGCAGTACCAGTCGTAGGTCTGCCCGGCGGTGAGGTGGTCGGTGCCGAGCACCGGGGTGCTCTCGCCGAGCCCGATCAGCTCGCTCCAGAACAGCGGGCAGTCGCCGGACTTGAACGGTCCGCACCACGGCTGGTCGTCGCTGCCGTCGGCGCTGAAGGCGACGACGTCGTGCGGTGCGAGGTCGCCGTTGACGAAGGTCAGCTCGCCACCGACCGGCACGACTGCGGCCCGGGTCGTGTAGCCGCTCGCGAAGCTGCTCGGGTGCGCGGCGATGACCGTGCCGGCGGGGACGCCCGGCACGGGCACGGGGGGCTCGCCACCGCCGCCGCCGTCGCCACCACCGGGACGGTGGGCCACGACCCGGGAGCCGGTGACGGCGTAGACCGTGTTGCGCGCGATCGCGACGCCACCACCGAGGTTCGCGCCGACCGGCGCCGCCTCGCTCTGGGGGTTGGCCAGCAGCGGCATTCCGGTCCCGGCGTCGTACGCGCGGAGGAAGCCGGGCACGTCGATGGTGTAGACGACGCCGTTGGCGCTGCTCACGGCGTGGGCCCAGTGCAGCCCGTCCGCGACGGGGGAGACCCAGCCGGGGGTGCCGCCGAACGGGTCGAGCGACCAGAGGTAGCCGCCGATCGAGACCGGTCCGTAGACCGACGCCCCGTCGAAGGCCGTGGAGCCGACGATGCCGCCGAGGGCGGTGGGCGGCCCGAGGAGCGTGACGTGCTCGGCCTCCATCGTCTCCGCGTCGAGGACGTGGTACTCGCCGGACTTCTGGCCCTCGCCCACCAGCAGCCGGCCGTCCTCGGCGGTGAACAGGTTGGGGGAGGCGCCGAAGTCGAGGTCGGCGTCCATGCAGGCGCCGGCACCCTGCGGGTACCACGGCGGCGGGTTGCCGGGGATGTCGACGCAGGGGACGTCCTCCATCGCCGCGACGAAGGTGTCGCCGCTGCCCTTGTAGTGCCCGACGATGTCCCCGAACGTCGCACGCCGGGGGTCGACGTCGATCTTGAGGATCGAGTTGGCGTGGTCGTGCTCGACCTGCGGCTGGAACGGGTTGGCGGTCCCCACGAAGACGTGGCCGGACGCCGGATCGAACGCCGGCGTGGCCCACACGCCGGCCCCGGCGTAGCCCTCGTCCCACACCTCCTGCGGGATCGTGTAGCGCTTGGTCAGGATCTCGCCGGTCGCCCCGTCGAGCAGCGTGTACGCGCCGTGGAAGGCGTGCCGGGCCTCCTCGTCGCCGAGCTCGGCGCCGCCGCCCGAGACGCCGACGAAGACGATGTCGCGCGCCGGCTCCGTGCCGTCCGCGATGGCCGGGAAGCTCGCGACGACCGGCGAGCCGTAGAGGTCCGCGCCGTCCTGGTCGTCGATGAAGTCGCTCTCCCACCGGACCGCACCGGTCGCCTGGTCCAGCGCCACGGCGCGGAGCCCCGTGAGGGCGTAGACCTTGCCGCCGTGGACGGCCACCGAGTTGTTGATCGCGCGCCCGAGGCTCGTGGCCCAGACGAGCTCGCCCGTGTCCGCGTTGTTGGCGAACACCCAGCCGGCGGTGCTGCCGGAGAACAGGCAGCCGCCGGAGATCACGGGCGTGCCCGTGAAGCTGCCGGACCCGCCTGCGGACGACGCGTTGAGCTCCCACACCGGTTCGAGCGTCGCGGCCTCGTCGGGGCCGATCGTCGTCTCCGCCGGTTGGTGGCGGGTGTTGGCGAGGTCGTGGCCCTGCACCCGCCACTCGCCACCGGGGTGCTCCGCCGGCGCGCAGGCGGGGACCGCCGTCGTCGCCACGTCGGAGGCCGTCGGCGCGAACCCGATGAGGGCCGGGAGCGCGAGCGCGCCCAGGAGGGCGAGCCGTCGTGGCTGGCGGGTCATGTCGAGCTCCTCGTCGTGCGTGGCGGTGTCAGTGCTCGTGGTCCGCGGCCTGGTCCTGCAGGGTCACGGAGGTGAACCGGGCCGTCCCCGCGTCCGCGGACGGGCACGCGGAGGTCAGCTCGAGGCCGAAGTCCAGCTGGACCGCCTGGGGCTCGAAGCCGTCCCCGTTCCAGGTGATCGGGACGTCGAGGCGGTGCTCGCCGGTCAACGGCCCGCGCACCTTGGCGCTGCCGATGAACCCCCCGGCCGCGTCGTGGACGGCCACGGAGATGAACGTGTAGGGATCCAGGACGACGTCGTCGAGGGCGACGTGGACGTTGCCGAACTCCTCGGTCGCGTCGTGGTCGATGCGGAAGTTCTGCCAGCCGGCGAACGCGTCGCAGCTGAGGAAGCTCGGTACGGGGTGTGCCCGCGCCACCACGATCCGGCCCTCGTCGTCCGCGTGGAGCAGGTTCGAGCTGTCGCCGCCGGAGGAGCCCTCGGCGTAGGGCGGCTCGAAGCTCGCCACGTCCCGCGACTCGCTGTCGGGCCGCGCCGCCACCAGCGCCAGCGCGACCGTCGTCACGGCGGCCACCTTGGTCATCGTCCGCATGCGTCGTTCCCCTCGTCCTCGTCCCGGTGTCGTCGTCGTCACGTCACGGCCCCCATGGCTCGGACGCCTCGAGCTCCCACAGCTGCTCCGGCGTCCGCGGCGCCGGCATGAAGTTCGTCGCCATCGGCGCGGACTCGCGCGGCGTGCCCTCGTTGAGGATGTAGCCGTCGCGGATCTTCTGGACCTCGTCACACACGAGCGCCTCGAGCTGGGCGTCCGGGTCCACGCGGTACGGCACCGCGGCGTTGCGGCCGAAGAGCCCGTTGCGGATCGAGCGCTCGGGGTGCGCCCGCCCGTCGGTCGGCCAATCGATGCCGGCGGGGTGCGGGCCGAGGTAGCTGGCCCCCGACATGGCGTTGCGCAGCGGGTCGAAGCGGTCGCCGTCGAGCCCGTAGGGGAGGTTGTAGAACTCCTTGGCCTGGTCGCTGAACTCGAACGCCCGCAGACCGGCGATGACCGGCTGCGGCGAGCCGAACCACAGGCTGTCGGTGCCCCAGGCGATGCGCTGGGGCCCGACGTAGGTGATGAGCTTGCCCAGCAGGTGCGCGAGCTGGTCGGGGTCGCTCATGACCGACGACATGACCGCGCCGATCTCGGCGTAGACGTTCGGCACGTTGCCGTGCTGGAGCCCGGGCTGCACGAACCGGGTCGCGTCGTACTGGTTCTCCCGCAGCGACTTCACGAGCGAGTTCACGCCTCGGTCGGAGGAGTTCCAGTTCTCGTCGCCGGGGTACGCCTCCTGCTTCTCGCTGTCGTAGCCGGAGTGGTAGACGATGATCGTGACGTCCGGGTTGGCCTTGGCCGCAGGGCCGACGTCGCGGGGCGACGACGCCCGGGCGTCGAAGCTCGGTAGGGCGAAGCCCTTGTGGCAGGCGATCACCTTCGGCACGCCGTACTTGTCGCCGAGGTGGCGGACCTGCTCGAAGAACGGCTGCCCGACCGCGTCGTCGAGGTACCAGCCGCTGGAGTTCGGGACGTCGCCCCAGGGGGTGTAGACCTTCCAGCCGCGGAAGCGGTCGCCCCACCGCCGCAGGGTCTCCTCCATGAAGTCGAACTCCTCCTGCATGAACGCGGGTCGCGCCCCGAGGGAGGAGGAGCCGGTGCCGGTCGAGCCGCGGTTCGGCATCACGAACGCGTGCATGACGCTGCGGTCGGTCCCGCCGGCGAGCGCCTTGATCAGCCCCACGGTCTCGGCGGCCTCGCTGATCCGGAGCGGGTTCTGGATGTCCGGCGCGGAGGGGACCGCCGACAGGACGGTCATGTTGGTCGAGGAGTCGAGGAACAGCTCCTTCAGGTAGTGGTAGCGGCTGAGGTTCTGGATCGGGTCGAACTCGCCGCCCTCGCCCCATCCGTGGACCTCGTCGTTCTCCGCGCCGGGCCACCCACCGAGGGGGCCAGCCTGCTCCCACAGGGCGGCGAACACGGCGTGGAAGCCGGGGTTGGTGACGCGCCACGTGCCGGCGGGATCGACGTGGTGGGACTGCACGTCGAAGATGAACTCGCCGGGCAGGTTGTTCAGCTGCGCGTCGGGGAACTCGAGGTTGCACGCGTCGGTCTTCGACGGCTGCCACGGGTCGTCGTCGGCGCGGTTGAGGTAGCGACCGAAGCCGCCCGGCATGACCTGGTTGATGGCCCAGAACCCGACGCCGTAGGCGGCGGAGGAGCGCACGAAGTCACGCCGGGTCATCCCCAGGGCGTGGCGCACCTCCTCCGCCCGGTGGTCCTGGATCGCCATGATCCGTCGCTGCTCCGGCGTCGGCGGCGGCGGGATGCGCTCGCCGTTCGACGACGGCATGACGTCGACCGGCATCCGCTCGGACATCCGCAACTGGTCGAAGGCCTTCTTCCACGTACCCATGGGCGTTCCTCTGTGCTCGGTCTCGGTGACCTACTCGATGACCTCGAACGCTCCACGCATGCCGGGGTGGACCCGGCAGAAGAACGTGAAGGTCCCGGTCTCGGTCGGGGTGAAGTCCCAGAACACGGCGTCCTCGACCCACTGCTGGTCGTACTCCTGGTCGCCGCCGATCTGTGACCGGGCGGGCTCGAAGAAGGTCCCGAAGCCGATCTCCATCGACTCGAAGTCCATCTCGTCGTTGGGGTCGCCGCTGCCGCCGTCCGCGATCGGGTAGTTCACGGTCGTGGCGCCGGTGCACGGCTCCTCGCAGCGGGTGAACGTGTGCCAGATGCGTGCCGGGGCGTCGAGGTTCCACATCCGCACCGGCTCGCCGAGCTGCACCTTCGGGATGCCGGTGACGCCGATCACCCCGAGGTCCGCGTTGCCGTACGTGAGCCCGACGGAGTAGATGTCGGTGGTGAGCTCGCCCTCGACGTCGGGCAGCGCCGGACAGTCCGGCTCGCACGTCCCGGTGTTGCCCGTCTCCGGGAGCTGGCCGTGGGTGGGCCCGCCGCGCAGGCAGAGGCGCTTCTCGCCGTCCGCACCGACGAGGTCCGGCGTGCAGGGCTCCGGACGCCAGCTGTTGAACCAGGGGCCCTCCGGGATGGGCATCATCTCGGGGTACCCACGGTCGATCGCGACGGTGTCGTCGAAGACGTCCACGCTCGGGATCTCGTCGTCGAACTCGTCGGGGACGACGAACGCGACGACGATGCCCATGCCCTCGTACCAGGAGGCCAGCTGGGAGTCGACGACCGCGTTGATGCGGATCGTGTCGCCCTCGCGGATCTTCACGGCCCAGCCGGTCTGGATCGAGCTCGCCGTCATGGACAGGTTCCACGACGTCGGCGGGCCACCGAGCTCGGTCGGGTCGTCATGGTCCCAGTACAGCGCGTCCGAGAGGAAGATCATCTCCTCCTGCGCGCCGCGGACGAGGCTGACCTCGTCCCGGATACCACCGGGGTGCAGGTGGCCACCGAGCGCCACGAGCGTGCCGGCGAGGTCGGCCGGGACCTTCCAGTCCGTGCCCTGGACCTCGTCGCTCACGTCCACGCCCTGCTGCGGGGTGACGTCGCCGTAGACGTCGAAGCGGGCGCAGTTCTGCTTCGGCCACGTGCACACCCGCGTGCCGATCTCCGGGTCGATGTGGCCGAAGCCCCGCTGGACGTTGAAGACGGGGTTCGCGCCGGTGCTCGGGGCGTCGGGGTGGATGCGGTTGCCCTGCACGTCGAGCCAGATGGGCTTGATGGGCGTGATCCCGAGCGCCTCGCCGGCCGACTTCTCGACGTAGTCGATCGTGTAGCGGAGGTAGACCTCCTCGGTGGTCGCCCCGGCGTTGTGGACCATGTAGAGCAGCAGCCACGGATCGGTCGCGCCGACCTCCATGCCGTACCCGTCGGGGAAGTTCCCGATCGTCTTCTCCTCGCCGGCGGCGAAGAACGGACCGCTGCCGTACGAGTCGCCCCCGTTCAGCCACGTGGCGTGGTGCAGGTGCATGTTCTCGGTCGGCGGGTGGGACCCGGTCACGGACGTGACGAGGTCGGGCTTGAAGCGCACGACGTAGCCGTCGTAGGCCGGCTTCTCGATCGTCACCGGCTGCAGGAGGGCGTCGTTCTCCCCCGGCTTCACGGTGATGGGGCCGAAGTGGAAGTTGATGCGCTTGCACGCGTCGCCGTACCGGTCCTCGGTCCAGGCCACGGACTCGAAGGCGGGATCGTCGTAGGTGCACTCCGCGCCGGGGACCTGCTCGATGAAGGCGGGATCGGCGTGCGGGATCGGGACGTGGTCCGCTGCCGGCGGTGCCCCCAACGAGACCGGGACGGCGCCCAGGCTGCCCAGCATCCCGACGATGGTGGCGATCGCCAGGATCATCCGGCGGGCGAAGCTGTTCATCGACTGCTCCCTCTGCATGCGGTGTCGTGCTGCGTGGTAGGGGCCTTCCCCGTGGGGGTCCCCGGTGCCTTCGTGGATGTCACGGGATCGGTGCCCGTCGGTCGTGGGGTTCCCCGGAGCGGCGCCATCAGGCCCGCCGTCCCGCGAGCGCGAGCGCGAGCTGGGCCTGCAGCAGGCCGCCCCGGGCGCGGACGTCGAGCCCGCTCAGGTCCTGCAGCCGCTGCAACCGGTACGCGACCGTGTTGGCGTGCAGGTGCAGCTGCCGGGCCGCCTCCGAGAGGTTGCCGTTGGCCGTCAGGAGCTCGGTCACGGTCTCCACCGCGTCGGGCGAGCGCTGCAGCTCGGCCACCGCGTCGCCGACCAGCGGCTCGAGCGACTCGGACGCCTCGAGGACGAGGCAGTGGAACCAGTCCTCGCGCCAGCTCAGGAGGTCGGCGCCGAGCTCGACGGCGCACCGGTGGGCCCGCTGCGCCTCGCACAGGCTCCGTCGGGCGCCGGCCAGACCGTGGCCGGCGAGCCCGACGCCGACGCGCTCGGCGCCGGCCTGGCGCAGGTTGGCGGCGAGGATGATCTCCCCGGACCGGGCACCGGCGGCGGGCTGCAGGAGGACGACGCTGCGGTCGGGCTGCTCGACCACCAGGAAGCCCCCCGCCCCGAGGGGCGGGAGGTGGCCGTCGCAGACCGCGGCGACGAACGCGCCGTTGACGTCGAGCCCGAGCTGGCGTGCGTCGTCCTCGAGCTGGTCGCGGTCGGCCGGGTAACGCTCGAGCCCCGCGACGAGGGCCAGCGACCGGCGGCGGGTGTCGAGGTCACGCCGGGAGTACGCCTCGCGGTAGCTGTCCGCGACCGCCGACGAGATGCGGTCGAGGAGCTCCCAGATGCGGCCGGCGTCCTCGAGCAGCCGGTCCACGGTCTCGCGACCCTCGAGCCGCGCGAGCTCGGTCAGGCCGTCCCACAGCACCACGTAGCCGACACGGAAGGCGCGGAGCAGATCGCTGATGGAGAGCCCGGAGGCCGCGCGCCGGGCGCCCAGGGTCGCGCGCGCCATCAGCTCCTCGACGTCGGCGTCGCGGCGCTCGGCCAGCACCAGCAGGTTGAGGTCGAGGTTGCGGTTGACCGACAGCCACAGGTCCTCCGGGCTGACGGTCTCGGCGTACGCCGGGACCGAGGCCGTGATGCGCTCGACCGCGCGGCCGGTCAGCACCTGGGCCTGCTCGCGGGCCCGGCGCAAGAGAGGGACGAGCGGGTCGTCGCCCGCCTCGGTGGCCGCCCTCCAGCGTTCGTCGTCCACGACCGGGGCGAGGTCACGCGATGTCGGTTCCAGCGTTCGCACCCGGCCTCCTGCCCTCGGTCCGTGGTTTCGCTCCGTCCCGCGCGGCTGCCTCCACCGAACTGCCAGGGACCGGACGGTCGGGTGTCGTGCGTTCCGCAGGACGACCGGGCGAAGTCACGGGACCGCGGTGGTTCCCCTGGGGGATCCACAGCGCTGCGCAGGAGGCGGCCGAGCGGGTGTCGAACCGTCCCTACGCGGGTCCGGTGACGACGCGGCCGGCCGGACCCAGGGGAGCCGCATGGAGACGACGACGCTGGCCGCGACGCTCGCGGAGGACCTCGACCAGCTGGCCCGCGTGGCGTTCGACCGTCTCCGCGGCTCGCTCCCGGAGCTGCGGGAGGACGGCGCGTCCGAGCGCATGGAGCCGATCCTGCGCACCAACTTCGAGATCTTCGCGCGCGTGTGGGGCGAGGGCCGGTCCTTCGAGGACGCGGAGCTCGCGGCCATGACGAGCTGGTTCGACCCGTCGGACGACGGCCCGACCCGTGAGGTCCTGCTGCACGTGCACCGGGTCGCGGTCGACGTCGTCCGGGACCGCATCGAGCGCCGGGTGAGCGAACTCGGCGTGCAACTCGTGGCGGCACCCACGGCCGCGATGTCGCTGTTGAAGGAACTGAGCGTCGCCCGGGCGCTGGAGCGCCAGCTGACCGCGGCCGTCGAGGCGCTCGCCACGATGCGGGAGCGGGTGCACGCCAGCGAGCGGGTGCGGCTGGAACGGAGCCTCGTCGCGGCGCTCCTCGACCTGCCGGGCGACGTGCCCGCGGCCCGTCGGCTGGCGCGCGACCTGGGGCTCGGCCTCGCCGGTCCCTGGACGGTCGCCGCGCTGCCGTCGGGATCCGGCGCGGTGCAGGTCCGGTCGGGTCTGCGCGCTGCGGGGCTCGTCCGCTGGATGGTGGCCGACCGTCACGAGGGCGTGATCGTGCTGGCCAACGACACCCCGACGGTGCTGGCCGGCGCGCTGGCCGGCGCCGACGTCGCCGGCGTCGGCCGGTGCGCGGACACCCTCGTGGAGGTCCGTCGCAGCGCCGAGGACGCCGCCGGCGCGCTCGAGATCTCGGCTGCCCGCGGGCTGGGCCTCGTCCGGGCCGACCGGGCGGACCTCGACCTGCTGCTGCTCGGGCGGGTCACGCCCGCGGACCTCGCCCGCCGGATCCTCGCGCCGCTGGGGGAGATGGACGAGGCCCGGCGCGAGTGGATGCTGGAGACCCTCGAGGCCTACCTCGACGCCGGCACGAGCGTGACCGCCGCCGGACGGGTGCTGTCTCTCCACCGCGAGTCGGTGCGGTACCGCATCGCCCGGGTCCGCGAGGTGATCGGGGACGAGCTCGACGATCCCGACCGGCGCCTCGCCCTGCACCTCGCCGTCAAGGCGCTCCGGCACGGCCTGGCACCGACGAGCGTCGGCGACGACGACGTCATCCGGCTGGACTGAGTCCGGCCGCCGCGCCGCGGACCGCCCGGTCCGCATCCCCATCCGCATCCCTGTCCGCATCCCTGGGGACCGTCGGTCGTTGAGGACAGCGAGCGTTCCTCTGGCGAGAACCCCTCCATCAGAGGAGCGTGACGATCCCGACGGACGTGCC
>JAHWKB010000003.1 GCA_019348115.1 Actinomycetota bacterium
GCTGCCTTTGCAAGGCAGATGTCGTCGGTTCGATTCCGATCGGGTCCACCACCCCCCACACGGGGCCGCCGGAGCGTGCGACGTGGACGACCTGCAACGGGACATCGAGCGCGTCGCCCGGGACAGCGGCTTCTCCGGCGTGGTACGCGTCGACGTCGCCGACGAGGTCGTCGTCGCCCGCGCCCACGGGCTGGCGCGGCGCGACCTCGAGGTCCCGAACACCGTCGACACCCGGTTCGGCATCGCGAGCGGCACGAAGGGCGTGACCGCGCTGACCGTGATGAGCCTCGTGGAGGCGGGGATCCTGGCGCTGGACACGCCGGCGCGCGCCCTCCTCGGCGACGACCTCCCGCTCGTCCCCGACGACGTGACGGTCGGGCACCTCCTCGCCCACCGCTCGGGCATCGGCGACTACGTGGACGAGGACGCGATCGGTGACATCACGGCGTTCCTGCTGCCGGTCCCCGTCGCCGAGCTCACCGAGACCGCGGACTACCTGCGGGTCCTCGAGGGCCACCCCGCCGTCGCGCCCGCCGGGGAGCGCTTCGCCTACTGCAACAGCGGCTACGTCGTGCTCGCGCTCCTGGCCGAGCGGGCCACGGGCCGCCCGTTCCGTGAGCTCGTGCACGAGCGCGTGTGCGTGCCCGCCGGCATGGCGACCGCGGCGTTCTTGCGCACCGACGAGCTCCCGGGGGACGCGGCCGTCGGCTACCTGTCGTCTGACGGCCTCCGCACCAACGTCCTCCACCTTCCGGTCCGCGGCAGCGGGGACGGCGGCCTCTACGCGACCGTCGCTGACGTCCACGCGTTGTGGGCGGCGGTCGACGCCGGCGACGTGGTCGCGCCGGCGACCCTCGAGCAGATGGTGCGGCCGCACGGACACGACGCGTCGGGCACGCCGTACGGTCTCGGGTTCTGGCTCGCCCCCGAGGGGGCGGCACGCCGGCTCGAGGGCGCCGACGCGGGAGTCTCGTTCCTGAGCGTCCACGATCCCTCACACCGGGTCACCTGGACGGTGGTGTCGAACGCCACCGCGGGGGCGTGGGCGGTGGCGCGACACCTCCGGGGTACGTCCATCGGACGCTGACCGCGTCCGTTCTGTCCGATCCCTGGCCGCGAACGTCGGTGTCCGGCACCTGAAACGCCCCCGATCCCGCGCCATGCTTGTGCCGAACACCCGGGGACGGCGCGTCCGTCCCGGGCCCGACGGACCCGTGACCCCGGTCCGCCCCAATCACAAGGAGCGACAGCATGAACACCGACCGGACCACCACCGACAAGCACCCCGCGCAGTACCTGGCCCTCGCCATCGGCGCGGTCTACACCCTGGTCGGCCTCGCCGGCTTCTTCGTGACGGGCTTCGACGACTTCATCAACCCCGAGGGCTCGTCCCTGCTCGGGTTCCAGGTGAACCCGCTCCACAACGTGGTGCATCTCCTCATCGGTGCGGCCGGCCTCGCGCTGTGGAACCGCCTCGACCAGACCCGCGCCTACGGCTGGCTGCTCGCCATCGGGTACGGCGCGACCTTCCTGTTCGGCGCCTTCGTCGCCGGCAGCGACCAGCCGATCAACTTCCTCGCACTCGACGCGGCCGACAACGGGCTGCACATCGCGAGCGCCCTGGCCGGCCTCGTGATGGCTCTCTGGGCCGGTCGCGCGATGAACACGACGACCGGCATGCGGACCGAGGCCACCGGCACCACGACCCGCCACTGACGTTCCTCCTGTCCGAGCGCCCGCCGGTCCGCCGGCGGGCGCTCGGCTGTCCGAACGTGAGCTCGCCCGACGACGCTGCTCGACCTCGCCTAACGTCGGCTGCCGGTCAACGAGGGAGAGCGACGACCCATGGGGTACTTCGTCACGGGAGCAACCGGCTTCATCGGGGGGCAGCTCGTCGAGCGTCTCCTCGCCAACCGCACGGGCACCATCTACTGCCTGGTCCGCGATGGGTCCGAGGGCAAGCTCGAGGAGCGCATCAAGGAGTGGGGCACCACCAAGCGGCGGATCAAGCCCGTCATCGGTGACCTCTCCGAGCCCAAGCTCGGTCTTCCGAACGCGCGCATCAAGGAGCTCAAGGGCGACGTCGACCACGTCTTCCACCTCGCGGCGGTCTACGACATGACCGCCTCCGACGAGGCGCTCCACGAGGCCAACGTCGAGGGCACCCGCCACGTCGTCGAGTTCGTGAACGCGGTCCAGCCGCGCCTGTTCCACCACGTGTCGTCGATCGCGGCCGCCGGGAGGTTCCCGGGCACGTTCCGCGAGGACATGTTCGACGAGGCCGAGGGCCTCGACGCCAACCCCTACTTCCGCACCAAGCACGAGTCCGAGCGCATCGCCCGCGACGAGTGTGACGTGCCGTGGCGCGTCTACCGGCCGGGCATCGTCATCGGTGACTCGCGCACCGGCGAGATCGACAAGATCGACGGGCCCTACTACTTCTTCAAGCTGGTCCAGCGCCTCCGCGACATGCTCCCGCAGTGGTTCCCGCTGATCGGGCTCGAGGGCCGGCGCATCAACATCGTGCCGGTCGACTTCGTCGTCGATGCGCTCGACCACATCGCCCACCTCGACGAGCAGCGCTGGGACGGGAAGGTCTTCCACCTCGTCGACGAGGACCCGTACCGCGCCGGCCAGGTCATCAACCTGTTCGCCGAGGCCGCGCACGGCCCCCGGTTCCAGATGCGCATCGACTCGGCCGCGCTCGACCTCATCCCGAAGAACGCCAAGAAGCTCATGGGCTCGCTCCCGCCGGTGCGCAACGCCAAGCGGGCCGTGCTCGGCGACCTCGGCATCCCCGAGGACGTCCTCGGCTACATCAACTGGCCGACCAAGTACGACCGGCGCAACACCGCCGAGGCGCTCGAGGGCTCCGGCATCGAGGTGCCGCGGCTCGAGGACTACGCGTGGCGCATCTGGGACCACTGGGAGCGCCATCTCGACCCGGACCTCCACAAGGACCGGAGCCTCGCCGGCCGCATCCGGGACCGCATCGTCATCGTCACGGGCGCGTCCGACGGCATCGGCAAGGAGGTCGCGCTCCAGGCAGCCGACGCCGGCGCACACGTCCTGCTCGTGAGCCGCACCCGCGAGAAGCTCGAGGCCGTGAAGGCCGAGATCGAGGAGGCCGGCGGGACGGCATCGGTCCACCCGTGCGACCTGTCCGACATGGAGGACGTCGCGCGCCTCGCCGACGAGATCATCGACGAGCACGGTCGCATCGACGTGCTGGTGAACAACGCCGGCCGCTCGATCCGGCGCTCCGTGAAGCTGTCCTACGACCGCTTCCACGACTACGAGCGCACCATGCAGCTCAACTACTTCGGGGCGATCCGGCTGATCCTGAAGCTGCTCCCGGTGATGGCGAAGCAGGAGTCCGGCGGCCACATCATCAACGTGTCGTCCATCGGCGTGCAGACGAACACGCCGCGCTTCTCGGCCTACGTGGCGTCGAAGGCGGCGCTCGACGCGTTCAGCCGGTGCATCGCCTCCGAGGTGATCGACGACGGCGTGCACCTGACCGCCGTCTACATGCCGCTGGTGCGGACGAAGATGATCGCGCCGACCAAGATGTACGACTACTTCCCGGCCATCAGCCCCGAGGAGGCCGCCGACATGGTCTGCAGCGCCATGATCGACCGCCCGAAGAAGGTCGCCACGGGTCTCGGGAGCTTCGGCGAGGTCGCCTACGCGGTCGCTCCGAAGGTCGTCGACCAGGTCCTGCACATGGGATACAAGATGTTCCCCGAGTCCTCCGCCGCGAAGGGCGACGACGCGAAGAAGGGCGAGGACAAGGCCTCGAGCGAGGGGCTCGCGTTCGCGCACCTGCTGAAGGGCGTGCACTGGTAGGTCGCCCGCCCGCCTCGGCACGACGGCCGGCCCCACGGGGCCGGTCGTCCCCGTTCCTGACGGGCGCGTGGTCGTCCTCCGCTCCAACCTGTGGACAACCTGTGGAGTTGTGGAGAACCGACAGGCCTGTGCTTACACAGGTGTGAGCAACCCTGTGGACGAACGCGTGTTCGTCCGCGAACGCCGCGACGGGACGGCCGGAGGGCCGTCCCGTCGGGAGTGCGCTGCGGATCTACAGGGCGCGGGGCTCCTCCCAGAGGGCTTCGTCGAGCTCCTGCTCGCGCTTCTTCTTGAGGAAGAAGCCGAGGCCGGCCGCGGCGGCCGCCACGAGCGTGAACAGCCCCTTCTTGCCGGACTTCGGCTCCTCCTTGACGCCCATCTTGATGGCGGCACGATCGGAGAGGTCCTTGCCCCGGGCCTGGGCCTTCCCCGACACCTCACCGGCCTTCGCGGCCGCCTTCGCACCGAGCTTCTCGGCCTTCTTCTCGAGCTTGTCGACCTTCTTCGAGAGCTTCTTCTGCCGCATCGTTCGACTCCTGGTGCGCGACGACGTCTGGGACTCCACCCTAGCCCCGGGTCGCTCCGCGGGGTCCCGGGAACACGCCCGGACGGAGGGGGCTCGCGGGGCGAGCGTCCCCCCGGACTAGGCGACGACCGTCCGGTCCCGGCCCCGCTCCTTGGCCTCGTAGAGGGCGGCATCAGCCCGGCGGACGAGCTCGGCCGCCGTCTCGCTGCCGTCCCAGACGGCGACGCCGGCGGAGCACGTCTGCCCGAGCGGCGTCGCGGCCCGCAACCGGTCGACCACGACCTCGACGGTGTCCGGCGGGGTCGCGTTCGGGAGCAGGGCGACGAACTCCTCGCCGCCCCACCGCGCCAGCACGTCGACGTCGCGCAGGCACTGCTTCCAGGAGCTCGCCGCCAGCGACAGGAGCTCGTCGCCGCCCTGGTGCCCGTGGGCGTCGTTGTAGGCCTTGAACCGGTCGAGGTCGAGGAGGGCCAGGGCGAGCGGATCGCCGGTCCGCGCGGCACGCGCCAGCTCGCGCTCGAGCAGCTCGTCGAACGCGCGGCGGTTGTGGAGGCCGGTGAGCTTGTCGGTCCGGGCCAGCTCGTCGAGCCGGTGCAGCAGGTCCGAACGCTCGATCGCGACGCCGGCCTCCATCGCGAGGAACGAGGTGATCATCGCCGAGAAGTCGTCCGGGTCGTCCACCCTGCGTCCCCACAGGACCGCGAGCACGCCGACGGTCTCGCCCCGGCGCATCACCGGCTCGAGGAGCATCGAGACCGCACGCGTGGCCTCGACGATGCGCGGCGAGACGCGCGGGTCCTCGCCTGCCTCGGGGATGAAGAGGTGCTCACCCGAGGTGTAGACGCTGACGATGGCGGACGGCTGGTCCTGGACCGTCACGGTGAGCTCGGTGAGGTCGACCCCGACGATCGCGCTGGAGCGGAGGATCCCCTCGCCGGCGGGCTCGACCAGGAACGCCGCCTCGGCGCCGCTCGCCGTCACGGCCGCTTCGCAGATGCGCAGGCGCGTCTCCGCGCCGTGACCGAGGCCACGGGAGATGCCGGCGACCGCCTCGAGCGCCTGGGCACGGCGCTCGTTGGCGCCCGCCTCGGCACGGATGCGCCGGACGAGGTCGTTCACGATGACGCCGACCGTCGGCGACACGACCATCCAGATGACGAAGCGGCGCCACTCGGTGGCGGGGTAGGAGTCGCCGCCGACGAACAGGATGGGGAGGAGGAACGTGAGCGTGATGCCGCACACGACGAGCAGGACGTGGACCCGTTCGCCGTAGAGCGCGACCCACAGCAACGGGATCAGGACCAGCGGGCCGTACCCCGACGCGGCGCCACCCTCCGCGTGCCGCAGCACGACGACCGCCACGAGGTAGGCGAGCGGGGGCAGGACGACGAGCGATGGGGGCCCGGGACCACGCGGGACAGCCGCGGCCCCGACGAACGCGGCGACCGTGATCACTCCGGCGACGGCGAGGAGACCGGCGTGGGGTTCGTCGGGTGGGAGCAGGCTCAGCGGGATGGACGCGAGCGCGATCGCCAGGAAGGGCAGCAGGTGCCACGATGTGAGGCGCTCGATCGCCCCGGGCACACGACCGGTCCCCACACCCATCCCGGGGAGCCTAGCCCGGAGCGCTCGTGCGGGCGGCCGAGCGGGACGTACTGTGTGGGCCACGATGGACTTGAACCATCGACCTCACCCTTATCAGGGGTGCGCTCTAACCAGGCTGAGCTAGTGGCCCGAGGGGGAGCGAGCCGTCGCCGGCTCGATCCGGGTGTCGAACCGTCGCCGGCTCGGGGGCGCGCACGGTACCAAGTGCGGCCGGGAGGGTGCGAGTCGGGTCAGCGGTCGTCGGGGTCGCGTCGGACCGCCTGGGTGTCGTTCCACATGCGGTCGCTGCTGGAACCGGCCTCCCGGTTGGCGCTCGCCGGCGACCCCGAGCCGTCACGGCTCTCGCGCGGTGGGGACGGGACGGCGGACGACTGCGGGGCGCGCTGGGGGTTCCCCGTGGAACCGGACGAACTCGTCGGTTGCGGGCTCCGGCGCACGTCGCCCTCCATGCCGAGCGGCAGGGGCGGGCTCTTGCGCTGCCCGGTGCCGGCCTGGTCGCCGGGCCGCGGCGACTCGGTGACCGTGCCCGTGGTGCGGCCGCTCGACGCGGGCACGTCGCCACGGGCGGCGGCACCCGGGGTCTCGTCGATGAAGCTGAAGGTGAGCCCACCGACGAGGTCGGCGATGAGGTTGAACAGGAAGGCGAGGAAGACCATGAGTCCGGTCTGGATGACCACACCGAGGAGGCCGAGGAGGAACAGCGCCCGGAAGAGGTTCCCGCCGTTGATGCCGCAGGCCGAGAAGCCCATCTCGATGGCGATCTCGCACACCTGGTCGATGAGGCGCAGCCGTTCGATGAAGAACCACACGACGGCGAAGCCGAGCATGCCGATGGCGAGGAGGCTCAGGTTCGCGACGAAACCGAACTTCAGCACCGACCACGGGTCGATCCGCTTCAGGGTCAGACGTCGCCGTACCACCAGGCACTCCTCGCGAGGGACGGGCCACGACACGGGCCCGCGGGGAGTCTAGGGCTCGCCGTTCCGCGACCGAGCCCGCCTCAACGGACAGGGCAACGTGCGTGCCGGCGACGCTACTCCTCCGCGTCCTCCGCCCCGTCGTCGTCGAGCATCTCCTCGTCGTCCGGGTCGTCCCCTTCGATGACCTCGTCCACCGGCCGCGACGGGACCCGCTTGTCCCCACCCTCGTCGTCGGCGTCGTCGTCGTCCACCACCATCGCGAGCCCGACGACGCGCGCACCCTGATCGGGGCGCATCAGGCGGACCCCCTGGGTCGAGCGGCCCATGGGCCGGACGTCGGCGAGCGGCATGCGGATGAGCGTGCCCGAGTCGGTCACCAGCAGGATCTCGACCTCGTAGGGCACGACCAGCGCGCCCACGAGGCCGCCCCGCGACTCCTTGAGCTCGATGGTCCTGATGCCGGACCCGCCCCGGCGCTGCGAGCGGTAGCGCGCGAGGGGGGTGCGCTTGCCGTAGCCCTCGTCGGTGAGGACGAGGAGGTACTCGTTGTCCGGGTCCTGGACGGGCGCCATGGCGATGACGGCGTCGTCGTCGTCCTGGAGGCGCATGCCGCGGACGCCGGTCGCGGAGCGACCCATGGCGCGGGCATCGGACTCGTGGAAGCGGATCGACTGCCCCGACTTCGACACGAGCATGATGTCCTGGTCGCCGTCGGTCACGGCGACCCCGATGAGCTCGTCGCCGTCCTTCAGGTTGATGGCGATGAGGACGGAGCGGGGCGAGTCGAAGTCGTCGAGTCGGGTGCGCTTGACGGTGCCGTCCTTCGTGGCGAAGAAGACGTAGCACGAGTCGTCGAACTCGGGCAGCGCCATGACCGCGGCGACGCGCTCGTCCTTCTCGAGCGCGAGGCCCGGGACGTTCGCGACGTAGACGCCCTTGGCGGCACGCGACTTCTCCGGGACCTGGTAGCCCTTGATGCGGTAGACGCGGCCCTGGTTGGTGAAGAACAGCAGGTAGTCGTGGGTGGAGCAGGTGAGGAGGACGGAGACGACGTCGTCCTCCTTCATGTCCGTCCCGCGGACGCCCCGTCCACCGCGACGCTGGGCCTTGAACGCGTCGACCGGGGTGCGCTTCACGTAGCCGGCCCGGGTGAGCGTGAGGACGATGTCCGAGACCGGGATGAGGTCCTCGACGGTCATCGAGCCGTCGTCGGGCACGACCTTGGAGCGGCGCTCGTCGGCGAAGCGCGCCCGGACCTCGCCGAGCTCGTCCTTGATGATCTGCCGCACGCGGGAGGGGTCGGCGAGGATGGCACGGAGCTCGGCGATCAGCGTCTGCAGCTCGTCGTACTCGTCCTGGATGCGCTGGCGCTCGAGTGCCGCCAGGCGCCGCAGCTGCATGTCGAGGATGGCCTGGGCCTGGAGGTCGGAGAGCTCGAAGCGCTCCATCAGGCCGAGCTTGGCCTCGTCGGCGCTCGGGGAGTTGCGGATGAGGGTGATGATCTCGTCGATGTGGTCGAGCGCGACGAGCAGGCCCTCGAGGATGTGGGCGCGGTCCTCGGCCTTCTTCAGCCGGTAGCGCGTCCGGCGCGTGATGACCTCGACCTGGTGGTCGATGTAGTGCTGCAGCGCCTGGTCGAGGGTGAGCGTCTTCGGGACGCCGTCGACGATCGCGAGGCAGTTGACCCCGAAGGTGTCCTGCAGCTGGGTGTGCTTGTAGAGCTGGTTCAGCACGACCTGGGCGTTGGCGTCGCGCTTGAGGTCGATGACCACCCGCA
Source organism: Actinomycetota bacterium (assembly GCA_019348115.1). GTDB lineage: Bacteria > Actinomycetota > Nitriliruptoria > Nitriliruptorales > Nitriliruptoraceae > JAHWJY01. The sequence continues at coordinate 8,678 of JAHWKB010000003.1, forward strand.
TGCCCTCACGCGAGGACTCGTCGCGGAGGTCGGCGATGCCGGTGATGGACTTGTCGTTGACGAGCTGGGCGATCTTCTGGAGCAGGTTCGCCTTGTTCACCATGTACGGGATCTCGGTGACGACGATCCGTTCGCGCTCGCCCTTGGTGGCCTCCTCGATGGTGCACACGGCCCGGACCCGGATCGAGCCCTTGCCCGTGGTGTAGGCGTCGTACGAGCCCGACTGTCCGAGGATGAGCCCGCCGGTCGGGAAGTCCGGCGCCGGCACGTACTCCATGAGGTCGACCGCGGTGAGGGTCGGGTCGTCGATCAGGGCGACGGTGGCGTCGATGATCTCGCCGAGGTTGTGCGGCGGGATGTTGGTCGCCATGCCGACGGCGATGCCGGTGGAGCCGTTGACGAGCAGGTTCGGGAAGCGCGCCGGGAGGGTGACCGGCTCGCTCTCGTAGCCGTCGTAGTTCGGGACGAAGTCGACGGTGTCCTCGTCGATGTCCCGCAGGAGCTCCATCGCGAGCCGCGACAGGCGCGACTCGGTGTAGCGCATGGCCGCCGGCGGGTCGCCGTCGACCGAGCCGAAGTTCCCGTGCCCGTCGATCAGCTGGTAGCGGATCGAGAAGTCCTGGCCCATGCGGACGAGCGCGTCGTAGATCGCCGAGTCGCCGTGGGGGTGGTACTTCTTCATGACGTCGCCGACGGCCGAGGCGCACTTGCGGTACGGCCGGTCGGGACGCAGGCCGGTCTCGTCCATCGAGTACAGGATCCGGCGATGGACGGGCTTCAGGCCGTCGCGGACGTCCGGCAGGGCACGGCCGACGATGACCGACATCGCGTAGTCGAGGTACGAGGCGCGCATCTCGTCCTCGATGACCACCGGCTCGACGCGGGCGGCGAGGACCCTCCCGGTCTCGTCGATCGGGGTGCCGTCCTCGTCGGTGGGCACCTGGTCGGGGAGGTCCGGGGTCTCGGGGAACTCGTCGTCAGCCACGGTCGTCCTCGTCTGCGGTGGGGTCGTGGGGGGCGCGCGTGCCCTCGGGGTCGAGCAGACGCCGCTCGGCGTCGGAGGTCCCGGCGACGTCCCGTTCGAGGTGGCCGCTGCGCTTGGCCGCGGCGAGCAGGAGCCCGGTCGCGAGCACGGAGGCCACGAGCCCGGCGATGACGGACCCGGCGACGGCGCCCGGGATGAGGAAGACCCCCAGCCCGGCGACCATCACGAAGGCCAGGAGCCCGGCGGCGAGGGCCGACAGGTAGGTGCGGGTCAGCTCAGACATCGATGGTCGCGTACTTGGCGTTGCTCTGGATGAAGTTCCGGCGGGACTCGACGTCGTCGCCCATGAGGATCGAGAACATCTCGTCGGCGACGGCCGCGTCCTCCATCCGCACGAGCTTCAGCGTCCGTCGCTCCGGGTCCATCGTGGTCTCCCACAGCTGGTCCGGGTCCATCTCGCCGAGGCCCTTGAAGCGCTGGACGTCGATCTTCTTGTCCTTCGGGAGGTCCGCGAAGATCGCGTCCCGCTGGGGGTCGGAGTAGGCGTAGTAGACGACCTTCTTCCGGCTCGGGTGCTTGATCTGGTACAGCGGCGGCTGCGCCAGGTAGACGTAGCCGGCCTCGATCAGCGGCTTCATGTGCCGGAAGAGGAAGGTCAGGAGCAGGGTCCGGATGTGGGCGCCGTCGACATCGGCGTCGGCCATCAGGATGAGCTTGTGGTAGCGGGCCTTGGCGACGTCGAAGTCGTCGGCGAACCCGGTCCCCATCGCGGTGATCAGCGCCTGGACCTCGGTGTTGTTGAGGATCTTCGGCAGCCGCGCCTTCTCGACGTTGATGATCTTGCCACGGATCGGCAGGATCGCCTGGGTGCGCCGGTCGCGGGCCATCTTGGCCGAGCCGCCGGCGGAGTCACCCTCGACGATGTAGAGCTCGGACTCCTCGGGGTCGCGCGACTGGCAGTCGGCGAGCTTGCCCGGGAGCGAGGTCGACTCGAGGAGGCTCTTGCGGCGGGTGAGATCGCGGGCCTTGCGGGCCGCGATGCGCGCCTGGGCCTCGCCCTCCGCCTTCTGCACGATGAGCTTGCCGTCGGTCGGGTGCTCCTCGAGCCACTCGGAGAACTTGCTGTTCATCGTGGTCTGGACGAAGGACTTGACCTCGGTGTTGCCGAGCTTGGTCTTGGTCTGGCCCTCGAACTGGGGGTCACCGACCTTCACCGAGACGATCGCGACGAGCCCCGACCGGAGGTCGTCACCCGTCAGCGCGTCGACCTCCTTGGACTTCAGGAGGTTCTGCTGCTTGGCCCAGCGGTTGATGGTCGAGGTGATGGCGGTGCGGAAGCCCTCCTCGTGGGTCCCGCCCTCGTGGGTGTTGATGGTGTTCGCGAACGACAGGATCGAGTCGTTGTAGTCGTTGATCCACTGCAGGGCGATCTCGACCGACTGCAGGCCGTTCGGGCCCTGCTCCTCGGCCTCGAAGTGGATCGGGGGGTGCAGTCCGTCCTTGGCCTTGGTGGTGCGGATGTGGTCGACGAAGTCGCGCAGGCCGCCGGGGGCGTGGAAGCGCCACTCGCGCGGGCTCTCGTCCTCCTCGACCTCGTCCCTCGGGCGCTGGTCGGTGAGGAGGATCTCGAGGCCGGCGGTGAGGAACGCCGTGTCGCGCAGGCGCCGCTGGATCGTGTCGATGTTGAGGTCGAGCGACTCGAAGATGTCGGTGTCCGGGAAGAACGTGATCGTCGTCCCCGTCTCGTCGCTGTCACCGATGCGCTCGATGGGCGCCTGGGGCAGCCCACGGACGTACTCCTGGCGCCAGATGGCGCCGTCGCGCTTGACCTCGGCGACGAGCCGGCTCGACAGGGCGTTCACGACCGAGATGCCGACGCCGTGGAGGCCGCCGGACACGGCGTAGGCCTGGGAGTCGAACTTGCCGCCGGCGTGGAGGACGGTCAGGACGATCTCGAGCGCGGGCTTGTTGTGCTTGGGGTGGAGGTCGACCGGGATGCCGGAGCCGTCGTCGGAGACGCGGACGCCACCGTCGGCGGTCAGCACCACGTCGATACGCGAGCACCGGCCGGCGAGCGCCTCGTCGACGGAGTTGTCGACGACCTCCCAGATGAGGTGGTGCAGGCCCCGGGGTCCGGTCGTGCCGATGTACATGCCGGGGCGCTTGCGGACGGCCTCCAGGCCCTCGAGGACGGTGATGTTCTTGGCGCTGTAATCGGTGGCAGCGGACAACGAACGGTCCTCTCGGGTCGAGCAGCGTCGGGGACGAGCTCGCGATCTTGTCGGCGCGCCGGCGCGAGGTGCGCCGGCGTCTGGGGCGCGCATCGTGGGCGTCGGCGCGAGGGAACGACCACGGTCGCGCCGGCGACGCCCAGGAAGGCCAGTCTACCAGGGCGCGGCCCTGTCCCGGGCCATCCAGGCCACGTCTGTGGACGTCGACCCCGTTGTGGCTACCTGACCATCCGCCGCACCCCGTGGCCCGTAGAGGCGAACCAGGGGCGCGAGGCGTCAGCAGCGCGAGGCGAGCCCGAGGAAGGACCCGACGCTCCGCAGGGCGCCGGCGAAGCCGGACGCGCACGTCTCCGCCGGCGTGGCGTCGTCCGTCGTGGCGCCGTCGTCGTAGCCGAGGGCGTCGCCCCAGATCTCGTCGTTCGCGTACGGGTCCCCCACGGTCGGGCCGGCGATCTGTCGGATCACCAGGGGGAGCGAGACGCCGCCCCCCTGACGGGTGTCCGACACGGAGATGTAGACGTTGCCCTCCCGATCGATGGCGTTGGCGAAGTAGTCCCCGAGTCGCCGGTCGATGGCCCGCGCCTGGCAGAAGGTCCCGCCGGTGCAGATGGTGCCGGTATGGACGCTGTCGTGGGAGGCCCGGACCGGCGTGCTCGGTGGCGACCAGACGGTGGTGGCGGGCTTCTTCGGACCCTTGGCCCGGGTCTCACAGCGCTCGATCTGGGAGGCCATGACGTACCAGTCGCCGCGGGCGTTCTGCGGCTCGTTGCCGGCCACGGGGCCGTCGTGCTGGAGCCACACGGCCACGGCGCCGTGCTCCCCAGCGGCGATCCAGGGCCAGAAGGCCGTGCCCTCGCCGCGGTCGAGCTTCACCGGTTCCGTCCACGTCTCCCCGCGGTCGCTCGACATGGCCAGGTGGATCCCCGGCTCGCGGAGGACGCGGCCGTCATCCGCGACGGTGCCGTCGTCGTCCCACACGACGTAGAGGTTGCCCCACGGGTCGATGTCGATCGTCGGGCCGATCGACGACTTGCGGTTGTAGTGCTCGGCGATGACGGGCGGGTCCTCGGGGTTCGGCGCGGTCGTGGTCCCGTCCCGGTTCAGGAACCCGACCTCGGGCGGGGTCTGCTCCCGGGCGTCGGGTGCGATCCAGAGCGTCAGGCGGTCGCGCTCGGAGTGGAGCTCGTACAGGCGGCCGTCGGTCTTGTCGATCTCGATGTCGGAGGACTGCTGGCCGCCCATCGGCTGCGGCGCCGAGAACGTGACCCCGCCGTCGGTCGACTTGTACAGCTCGTGCGTGCCGACCGATCCCGTCACGGCGTTGCCCGACGACGTCGACCCACCACCGAAGGTGTTGCCCACGAACCAGAGCACGTTCTCCTCGTCCGCCTCCATCCACTGGCGGTCGGTGAGGGTGATCTCGGCCAGGCTCTGCAGGGTGTAGCTGCGTCCCGCGTCGGACGATCTCGAGATCGCGATGTTCGCGAGGTTGATCTCCGAGATGTAGACGTTGCCCGCCTTGTCGATCGCGAACTCCGGGTCGGAGAAACCGGAGTTCGGCAGCCCCGACGTCGGGTCGACGGTGCTGATCGGGGTCCGCGGCACGAAGTCCCAGCGGATCCCGCCGTCCTCGGAGCGGTACTGGTAGGTCTGCCCCTCGTAGTTCTCGACGAAGGCCGAGGTCGTGCCGTCAGCGGCCGCGGGCGTGTAGAAGTGGGTCGTGCCGGCGTGGCTGCCCCACAGGAGCCCGCCGTCGGGGTGCGTCGTCACGATCGGCTCGCCGCCGGCCCGCTCGGTGTCGATGTAGTCGCTCGTGAACAGCATCTGCTCGGTCGGTCCCGGGCACGGGACCTGCTCGGCGACGGCCGTGCCGTTGGTCGCGACCAGGGTGGCGGCCACCGCGGCGACGGCGGAGACGGCGAGGGTTCGACGTGGCACGGGGGCTCCTCGGGGAAGCGGTCCCGGCAGGCTTCGCCGCCGGGGGCGGGGTCTCCTGCCCCTACCCTCACGTCCGTGGATGAGCGCGCAGGTCCCCGGAGCCGTCCCCGGCGTCGGTCGGCGGGCGTCCTCGTGGCGCTCGCCGTGGCCGCGTGCGGCGACGCGGGGGGGACCACGCCGGCGGCGTCGCCCGCCGACCTGGCCGCTCTCCCGCCGGTCCTGCAGAGCCCTGGCGCCATCGACCCGGCGCTGCTCCAGCCCCTCCGCGGCCTGGGGCCGTGCGACGTCCACCCCAACGCCATCGACCTCGAGCCGATCGACGGGCTCGTCCTCCCCCCCGACGCGGTCGTGACCGAGCGCTCGGACGACGGGCCGCTCACGACCGTCCGCGGCTACGTCCCGCTGACTCCCGTGCAGATCCGGGTCGTCTACCAGCGCGACCCCGACCTCCAGATCGTCCAGGTCGAGGACGAGGTGCGCGAGTCCGAGACCCTCCTCGACAGCGGCGAGTACCGCCTGTTCGTCAAGGCGCAGGCGGTCTGCGAGCAGGGCTCGGTGTTCCTCGCGGTGCTCGCGCCCCGTGTCGCCCAGCACAACGTCCCCGCCCCGGCCGGAGGAGGCTCCCCGTGACCGTCGTGTTCGCCATCCGCTGTGCGGACGGGCTCGTGCTCGCATCCGACACCCAGATCACCCAGAGCGACCGTGGGGTGAGCTTCCCCGCCGCGAAGCTCCACGCCCTCGGCGACCGCGCCGCGTGGGGTGGCAGCGGGGCCCGGGCCGTGCTCGAGGACGTCGAGAAGGCCTTCGACGCCGGCGCGCCCGAGATCCTCGCCGCCGAGGACATCAGCCGCGAGATCCGCGAGCGGGTCCGTCCCATCTTCGAGCACCACTACCAGGAGTTCATCGAGGAGATCCCGGGCCACGACAACCCGGACGCCACCCCGGCGGCCTACGTGCTGGCCGCCGGGTACGTCCGCGGGGAGCCGTTCATCGTCGAGGTGACCCCCAACAACATCGTCGGCCGGTACGAGGACATCGGCTTCCACGCGATCGGCGGCGGGTCACCCCTGGCGCAGCAGGCGGGGGCGATGCTGGCGCACTTCCGGATGCTGGAGCGCAGCGTCGATCACGGCGTGGTGGTCGCCGTGCGCGTCCTCGACACCCTCTCCTCGACCGCCCCGAGCGTGGGGGGCCCCTTCCAGGTCTTCCGGCTCCACCCGGACGGCTCGACGCTGCTGACCGACGGCGACCTCGACGAGGCCCGCCGCCACGTCGGGCGCTGGATCGAGCTCGAGAAGGAGGCCCTCGACCGGCTCTTCGACGGCTGACCGCGACCGATCGGCTCCGAGCCCTTCAGGCCGGCCGTGAGGCTGCCGACGGGACCCGGGAGCCCCCTCCGCCGGAGACGTCCCTTGCGCCACTCGACGACCCGGGTCCACGACCAGCGCTGGACCGACCGCGAGTTCCGTGCCCTCGTCCGCCCGCTGCAGCCACCGTCGCCCGCGGTCCGGGCCTGGCGGGCCGCTCCGACGGCCGCCAGCGACGTCCGGCTGACCCCGCACCACGACCGCCGCTCGATCCCCACCGTCGTCGTGGTCGCCGGCTCCCTCGCGTTCGCGCTCACGGGGATCCTCTCGGGCGATGTGGGACTCGCCGTCGCGATGAGCCTCGCTGGCCTCGCGGCGTGTGCCGTCCTCGGCTCGGACCAGGCCCGCACGTCGCTCACCGTCACCGAGGACGGCCGCGTGGAGGTCGCCAACGGCGTCCATCGTCGCATCACGACCGTGCCGGCGGTCGCGGTCGCGCGGATCTCGGTGCCCCGGCGGACGAGGTCACGCTGGGACCCCCGACGCCTCGCCGGCGAGCTGCTCCTGCACAACGGCGATCGGGTCCCGGTCCGGGCGCTCGCGCACGACCCGTCGCGCCCGGCCGATCTCGCCCGTGCCGTGTACCTCGCCCGCGCTGCCGTGCAGGCTTGCCAGGACGCCGGCGCCGCCCTGGACACCCGCCGGGTCTGACGGCTACTGGCCCTCGAGCTCGTCGACCGTGCGCGGCCAGTCGTCCTTCAGCAGGCGGGACAGGCTGCGGTCGGCGAGGAGCTTGCCGCCGGTCTGGCAGCGCGGGCAGTAGTTGGTCTCGTTGTCCGCGTAGCGGATCCGCTGGACCTGCGTCCCGCACACCGGGCAGGGCTCGCCGAACTTGCCGTGGACCGCGAAGTCGGGCCGGAACGCCGTGACCTTCTCGGGGAACCCCTCCCCCGTCTCGGCCGCGAGCCGGTCGACCCACTCGGTCAGCACCTCGACCGTGGCCGCGTGGAGTCTGGCGAGCTCCTCGTCCGTCAGCTGGCCCGTCCGCTTCACCGGCGACAGCCGTGCGCGGTGCAGGATCTCGTCGCTGAAGGCGTTGCCGATCCCGCTGAAGATGCGCGGGTCGGTGAGCCCGCGCTTCAGGGTCCGGTTCTCCCGCGTCAGGGCGGCACGGAACGCCTCGGGGTCGGCGTCGAGGGGCTCGATCCCGCCGCGGTCGTGCTCGCGCAGGGCTTCCTCACCGCGGACGAGCGACAGGCTGGCGCGCTTCTTCGTCCCGGCCTCCGTGAGCACCAGCGTGCCGGCGTCGCCGAAGTCGAAGGCAGCGAGCCCGACCTTGCCCGGGACCTTCGCTCCCGGCTCGCGCCAGCGCAGACGGCCGGCGATCATGAGGTGGAGGACGGCGAAGACCGTCTCGGGCTCGCTCTCGATGTCGGCGAACTCGAGCACGATGCGCTTGCCGAGACGCCGGAGGCCGGTCACGACCTCGCCCTCGATCACGGACACCGGGGGGTCGTAGGTCTTCAGGAGCGAGAACCCGGTGATGCGGGCACGTTCGAGCCGGACCCCCAGGACCCGCGCGCGGAGGGCCCGCAGGTAGTCCTCGATGTCGGGGAGCTCCGGCACCTAGTCGTCCGCCTCGCGGGCGGTCGTGCCCTGGAGCGGACCGACGACGACCGTGACCTGGCGCACCATCCCCTGACCGAGCACGTCGTTGGCCTTCTCGGCGACGTGGGCCAGCATGTACTTGAGCTGCGTCGCCCACGACGCGTTCTCGGCGCGGACGAGGAGGTTGCCGCTCGCGAGCCGGACCGGCTCGCAGCGGGCAGCGAGGTCCGCGCCGACGATGTCCGTCCAGCGCGAGAAGATGGTCGCCCCCCGGACGCGGGTGTCCCACCGCTTCCTCGCGACGAAACCCTCGAGGACGTCGCCGAGCGCCTCCGGCCGCTGCATGATCCGCAGCCGCTCGTCCTCGTCGGCGAGCGTCCAGTCGTCGTCGGTCGGTGGACGCGGGTCGAAGTCCCGACGGGCGGCCCGGCTGCGTTCGGCCGCGGCCTTGGCACGCCGGCGCGCGTAGGGGTCCGCACCCCAGCGATCCGCGGCGTTGGCCTGCAGATCGCGGGTGCGGCGGTCCTCCTCGCGCGGGCTCACACCTGGCGTCGCGGCCGACGCGTCAGGCCGAAGGCGATGAGCAGCGCCCCGATGGCGAACGTGGCGGCTCCCCCGCCGGTCGTCGGCAGCGCCGGGCCGGCGTCCGGCTCGGGTGCCGGCGCCGGGCGCGTCGTCGTCGGCGCCGGTGGCGGAGCCGCCGACAGGTCGGGCCCGCCGACCTGTCGGATGTGCAGCGGCAACGCGACGGCGCCGCCCTGCCTGGTGTCGGACACGGCGATGTGGATGAGCCCGTCGTTCGCGGCCGCGACCGAGAAGTAGTCCCCGAGCCGGCGGTCGGTCAGGTCCGTCTGGCAGAGCGTGCCGTGCTGGCAGATGGTCCCGGTGTGGATGGGCTCGCTCGAGGCCCGGGCGACGCGGAAGCCGGCGAACTCCCCGTCGGCGCAGCCCAGGCCGGTGCTCGTGGTCGCCGTCGCGACGTTCCACTGCACGTCGTCGCCGCCGTCCTCGCCCGGGAGGGTGCTGTCGACGACCTTGTCGCCCTGGAGCCACGTCACCACGACCTGCCCCGGCGCGCCGACGGCGATCCACGGCCACACATCGGCGTTCGCGTCGGGGTCCACGCGGACGGGGAGCGAGAACGTCTCGCCGTCCGAAGACGCCGCGTAGTAGATGCCGGCGGGGCGCAGGCCCGATCCGTTGTCGGACCAGGTGACGTAGAGGTTGCCCTCGTCGTCGAGCGCGAGGGTCGGGTCGATGAGACGCTGGACGCCGGTGAGCCCGACGCCGCTCACGACGGGGATGAGCTCGACGGTGAAGTCGGTCTCCTCCTCACGGATGTTCGGGAACCGGGCGACGCTGATGTCGCCGGCGCTCGTGACGGAGAGCTCGTAGAGGATGCCGCGGTCGCGGTCGATCCGGATGTCTCCGACCCCGTCGGAGTTCGTGGTCGACGCCGCGCCCCAGGTCACGCCGCCGTCGGTGGACTTGGCCATGAAGTGCCCGACGTTCCCGATGGGATCGGCCGGGAAAGACCCGCCACCGAAGCCGTTGGCGGTCATGTACACCTCGTTCTCGCGGTCGCCCTCCATCCATTGACGGTCCGAGGACGTGAACGCGAACACGTTCTGCAGCCCGTAGGAGCGACCGCCGTCGGTCGACTTGTACATCGCCACGTTCGCGAGGTTGATCTCGGACGTGTAGACGTTGCCCGCGGCGTCGATCGCGAACTCCGGGTCGCTGAAGCCGGTCGCCGGGAGCCCCGCGAGCGGGGCGACGTCGCCCTCGCCGGGACCCTGCCGCGGCACGAACGAGAAGTCGACGCCGTCCTCGGACACGTAGCTGTAGGTCTGTCCCTGGTAGTTCTCGATGAACGCGGCCGTGGTCGGATCCAACGCCGTCGGGGTGTAGAAGTGGGTGGTCCCCGCGTGGCTGCCCCAGAGGAGCTGACCGTCGGGGTGGACCTCGATCAGCGGCTCCCCGCCGGCGCGGCTCTCGTCGATGTAGGCCATCTCGAACTTCGGCGTGTCCGATGGCGCGGCGCACGGGGTCCCGCTGGCGGACAGCGGCGACTTCTCGCTGGCCGTGAGGGTGAAGCTGCCCTCGTAGGACTGCGGGACCACACCGGCGAAGGCGCAGGCCGCGACCCGGTACGTCCCCGGCTCGGGGTTGCTGAGGCTCGCGGACTCGGGGGCGTCGACGAAGCCCGAGTCGCCGTTGATCACCTCGCCCTCCGGGGTGACGACGGTGACGATGACGTCGGTCGTCGCCGCACCCGGGCCGGTGGCAGTGACCGTCGCAACGGCCTGCACGTCCACGGTGTCGTAGGTGCCGGGCGGCACGGTGAGCTCGATCGTGTGGCTGTCCGCCGTCGGGGACTCGGCGCACCCCCCGGACTGCTCCGCACCCGGTGGGATGATCCCCGTCCACGTCGTCGAGGCCTCTGCCCCCGGCTCCCGCGGGGCCGTCATGTCGCTCGAGGCGGGGTCGCTCGCCAGCACCGGCGCGCTGGCCGAGAGGAGGCCGAGGACTACGAAGGTGATCCCCGTGAGGCTCAAACGGCGGTGCATACGAACTCCGAACCAGGTGCGGACCCGGCGACGGTAGCGCCCGCCTCGTCCCGAGGGCCCGCAACGCGGATCACGCCGCACCGCCGGCGGCCGCGGGCCGTGTGTGGACGCTCGAGATGCCGCCCTCGATGCGGACGTCGAGTCGGGCGCCCTCGAGCGGGACGTCGTCCTCGACCGCCGCGGTCACGAGGACCTGGTCCCAGCGCCCGCAGGCGTCGGCGAGCCGCCCCCGACGGGTCTCGTCGAGCTCGGCGAAGACGTCGTCCAAGAGCACGATCGGCCGGTCGCCGACCTCGGCGAGGACCTCGTAGGTCGACAGCTTGAGCGCCAGCGCCAGGGACCAGGCCTCCCCGTGGCTGGAGTGGCTCCGCGCCGGCAGCTCGCCGATGTCGAGGTCGAGGTCGTCGCGGTGCGGTCCCACCAGCGTCACCGCCCGGTGCCGCTCGTCGCCGGCGACCTCCGCCAGGGCCGTCCGGACGGCCGTCTCGATCGGCTCACGTTCGGGCACGCCCTCGTCCGGGTCCCCGACGACGTCGAGGCCGGCGGAGGACCGGTAGGTGAGCCGGATGCGCTCGGGTCGGTCGGCGAGGTCCCGGTACGAGCGGTCCACGTGACCGGCGAGCGCGTGGACCGCCGCGATCCGGGCGGCGATGACCGACGTCGCGTGGGTCACGAGCTGCTCGGTCCAGACGTCGAGCGTGGCCGCCGCGGCATCCCGGGCGGACGGACCCAGGTGCCGGGCCTGCTTCAGGAGGTTGTTGCGCTGCTTCAGCACGCGGTCGTACTCGCTCCTCGCCGCGGCGTAGGCCGGTCGGCGCTGCGCGAGCAGGTCGTCGAGGAAGCGCCGCCGCTCCCCCGGGTCGCCGCGGACGATGGCCACGTCCTCCGGCGCGAACAGGACCACCCGCAGCACCCCGAGCGCGTCGCTGCTGCGCCGGACGTCCTGGCCGTCGACCCGGGTGCGGGTCCGCCGTGACGTGCCCACCTCGAGCTCGAGGGTGCGGCGCCGCCCCTCGTCGGTGCGGAGCTCGAGCCGGATCACCCCGAGCTCCTCGCCCGCCCGCACGAGCGGCTGGTCCCCGCTGACGCGGTGCGAGCCACCCGTCGCGGCCCGGTGGACGGCTTCGAGGAGGTTGGTCTTGCCCTGGGCGTTGGGGCCCACGAGCACCGTCACGCCGGCGTCCAGGCCGACGGCCGTGGCGGCGTACGACCGCACGTCCTGCAGTTCGATCCTGGTGAGCAGCACCCGGGGTCAGCTCACCCGCATGGGCATCAGCAGGTAGGTGAAGTCGTCGGTCGAAGTCGTGCCGCCGTCCTCCGACGGGTCGTGCTGCGGCTTCAGGACCGCGGGCTTGAGCGCGTCGCGCAGCTCGATGCGGATGCGGTCGGTGCCGGTCGCCTCGAGGCCGGCGAGCAGGAACGCGGGGTTGAAGGCGATCGCCATGCCGTCGCCGTCGATCTCGGCCGGGAGGGCCTCGGCGGCGTCACCGATCTCCTGGTTGCCGGCGGAGAGGTCGACCGAGCCGTCCTCGAACGACAGCGTCACCGGGGTGTTGGCCTGCCCCATCGCGACGACCGCGACGCGCTGCAGCGCCTCGACGAGAGCGGCGCGCTCGACGATCACCGAGGTCTCGAAGCCCTCGGGGAGGAGCTGGCTGTAGTTCGGGAACGAGCCCTCGATCAGCCGGGTCGTGAGCCGGCGGTCGCCGAACAGGAACGACACCTGCCCCGCCTCGAGCACCAGCGTGATCGAGCCGCCGGCCTCGCTCGAGGCCTTCGCGGCCTCCTGGAGCGCACGCGCCGGCACGAGCGCCTCGCCCTCGACGTCGGCGTCCCACGCCAGCTCACGGACGGCGAGGCGGTAGCTGTCGGTCGCGGCCGCGACGATCCGCCCACCCGTGGCCTCGAGCTTGACGCCGGTCAGCACGGGCCGGGCCTCGTCCGACGAGGCGGCACGGGCGACCTGGGCGACGAGCCGCGAGAAGGCGTCGGCCTTGACGATCCCCTGGGCGGCGTCCTCGGCCGGCTCGGGGAGCGCCGGGAAGTCGCCGACGGGCATCCCCCGGACGTGGAAGGTCGCGCGGCCGCAGCGGATCTCGACGCGGTCGGCGTCACCGGACAGCTCGACCGGGGCGTCCGGGAACCGGGCGACGAGCTGGCTCAGGAGCCGACCGGGGAGGAGCACCTTGCCGGGCTCGTCGATCTGGACCGGGATGGAGACCTCGGCCGCGACCTCGAGGTCGGTGGCACGACAGGTCATGCGCCCGTCCGCGGCGTCGATCAGCACACCCGACAGGGCGGGGAGGGTCACCCGGGCTCCCACGGTGCGGGTCGCCCACGACACGGCCTCGGCGAACTCGGCCCGTTCTGCGCGCAACTTCAACGGTGTTCCTCCCTCTCGACCGTGAGGCCGACTGTGACGCGGCGGGACGCCGCTGGCGCGGGTTCTCCCCAGCACCGGAGTAGAAGCTCTTCTTCTCTGTAGAAGAACGGGTACGTCGTAGGGGCTGGGGAAGCTGTGGACAACCACCCATCCTCCCTGGTCAGGCCGGCGTTCCGGGGTGAGGACGACGTGTGTGCAACCGCCCTCGTCGTCCCCACTCGTCCCCATGACACCGGTGTGGTTCGACGGGCGTCCACATCCGTGCACATCCCGTCCACCGGTACTCCACGGGCTGTCCCCAGGCGGTTCCGCTCCCCTCGTCCGCGCCGGTGGAGGTGCGATCCGGACCCCGTCGCGGGGGCCACGGACCGGCGCGTCCCGTTGTCCACAGCACCCTGTGGGAACTGGGGAGAACCTAGACGAGAGGTCGAGCCTGGCGGTGGCACCCGGACCGCGGGTCGCACCCCGAGGTCGAGGTCGAGTGTTGCCGCGCTCATGCGGTCCGGGCCCGGGTCTTGATGCGGTTGGTGAGCTCCTGGACCTGGTCGTAGATGGCCCGGCGCTCCTGCATGAGGTTCGCGATCTTCGAGTTGGCGTGCATGACCGTCGTGTGGTCGCGGCCCCCGAACGCCTTGCCGATCCGGGGCAGCGACAGGTCGGTCATCTCGCGCACCAGGTACATCGCGATCTGCCGCGCCGTCACGAGCTGCCGGCTCCGCGACGGGGAGCACAGCTCCTCGACCGAGAGGCTGAAGTAGGCCGAGACCTCCTCCATGATCAGCTGGGTCGAGATCTCCTGCTCACGGTCGTCGGGGAAGAGGTCCTTCAGGACCATCTCCGCCATCGGCAGGTCGGCGTTGGCCTGCTGCAGGCTCGCGAAGGCGGTGACGCGGATGAGTGCCCCCTCGAGCTCGCGGATGTTGGACTGCACCTTCGAGGCGATGAGCTCGAGCACGTCCGGCGGGACGCCGAGCCGGTCGTTCTCGGACTTCTTCCGGAGGATCGCGATCCGGGTCTCGAGGTCAGGAGGCTGGACGTCGGTCATGAGCCCCCACTCGAACCGGCTCCGCAACCGGTCCTCGAGCCGGGCGATGCCGCGCGGCGGCCGGTCACTCGAGATCACGATCTGCTTCTCGGCGTTGTGCAGGGCGTTGAACGTGTGGAAGAACTCCTCCTGGGTGCGTTCCTTCGACTCGAGGAACTGGATGTCGTCGATCAGGAGGACGTCGGCCTGGCGGTAGGTGCGCTGGAAGCCGGTGATGCGGTCGTCGCGGATGGCGTTGATGAACTCGTTGGTGAACTGCTCGGTCGTGACGTAGCGCACCTTCAGCCGCGGGTAGAGGCTGCGGACGTAGTGGCCGATCGCGTGCAGCAGGTGGGTCTTGCCGAGGCCGGCGCCCCCGTAGATGAACAGCGGGTTGTAGGACTTCGCCGGCGCCTCGGCGACGGCCACGGCCGCCGCGTGGGCGAAGCGGTTGGACGCGCCGATGACGAAGTCGTCGAAGACGTACTTCGGGTTCAGCTGCGTGTCGGGCTCGACGTCGTCGAGGCCGATGGCGGGGCGCTGCGGCGGCAGCGTGACGGTGGGCCCAGGGGGACGCCCGGGTGCCTCGAGGGGACGATCGCTCTCGGCGCGCTCGCGGTGCTCGGCCGCGTGGTCGCCGTCGTCCCAGTCGCGCGGCTGCTGGACCGGCACCTGCTCCGCCTCGGTCCGCTGCGGCGGGGCGTGCTGCAGCGGGGTCGGATCGGCTCCGGGAGCTCCCGCGGCGGGCGTCACGTCCGGTGTGCGGGCGTCGGACGAGGGCGGCGGATCCGAAGGTCCGTCCGAGCGGCCCTCGGCGGTCGCACCGGCACCGGGGCCCGAGTAGCCGTCGAGCGGCTCGGGCTTCGGCTGGACCGTGATCACGACGGTGAGCGGCCGCCCGGCGGCAGACGACAGGGCGCTGCGGATGCGGTCGCCGCAGCGGGTGTCGAGCCACTCGCGGGCGAAGGCGTGCGGGGTCGCGAGGACCACGGTGTCGTCGCTGAACCCGACGGGCCGGGTGGCGGCGAGCCACTGTCGTTGGGCGGGGGAGCTGACGGTGCGCACGACCTCGTCGAGGCTCGATCGCCACAGCGATTCGAGGTCGAGGGCGGGTGACGAGCCGGCGGCGCCATCGTCCTCGGGCTCGGCGGAGCCGGGATCGACCGCTGCGCCCGCCCATGCCGACCGGTCGTCCGCTGGGTCCTGTCCTGCCATCCGCCGCTCCGTCTCGTCGTCCGTCGGCGCGCGGCGTGCGACCGCCCCCCGGGATGGGCTCTCGTGCCGGCACGCCAGGATGGGCCCCCGGAGCCGACATATCCACAGCTGTGTCCACAGTTGTGGATGATGCGGGTGGTGCGGGGATCCGCCGCCCGGTGGCCGCGAAGGGGAAGGTCCTCAGGGACGTCGGGAGGAGCGGATCCTGTGCGTTCTCGGGCGATCCCCCGCCCCGCTCTCCCCGCTGTCCCAGGGACGGCTGCGGACGTTACACCCCGACCCCCGAGGCCGCAACAGGTTATCCACAGAGGTCCAGACCGTGCGTTGTGCGCCTGTTCGGCGCCACGTGCCCCACGCCCCGCGCACACGTTCCTGGACCCCTGGGGTACCTTCCTCCCCGGTCGGGCCGCACGCCGTCCCGATCCGGTGTTGCCTCGCATCCGAGAAGCGCCGTAGACTCGCGCACGCCGTACCACCTCACACGCCCCTGCACCGGTGGCGGTCCCCTCGGCAAGATCTCATGGATCCCCGTGTCTGGGACGTCCCGTGCCGCGTGCACCCGTGACACCTCCAGGGAGGGCAACCCCCGTGAAGCGCACGTTCCAGCCCAACAACCGCCGTCGGTCCAAGAAGCACGGCTTCCGTGCCCGGATGTCGACCCGAGCTGGCCGCGCCATCGTCAAGAGCCGCCGCCGCAACGGTCGCGCCAAGCTGACCGCCTGAGGTCGTGACCTTCCCCTCGGGAGCAGCGGCGCCACCCGACCGCCTCCGGAGCTCGCGTGACATCGCGGCCGTCCTGCGTGGACGGCGGCAGCGCGCGGGCCGGTTGGCGGTCGTCTACGTGCACCGGACCGACGAGGACCGCCCCGCCCGGATCGCCGTCGTCGCTTCCCGCAAGGTCGGGAGCGCGGTCGCGCGCAACCGCGCGAAGCGGCTCCTCCGTGAGGCCGCCGCCCGGGTCGCCTGGGCGCCCGGCGCCGACGTGGTCCTCGTCGCCCGGCACGCCTGCGCCACGGCCGCCATGCCCGGGGTGCGCGAGGAGCTCGTCCAGCTCGCGCGGGACCTCGGGGTACTCGACGACGCGCTGGACGCCGCGTGAGCGCCGGCCCCGAGCCGCGCGCCGCCGCGACGGTCGGCCCGCCCACGGGTTCGTCAGTCCTGACGAATCCGAGCCCGGTGGCGCGCCTCCTCCTCCTCCTCATCTCCCTCTACCGCTCCACCGCCCGCCTGCGCTCGCCGCGGTGCCGCTTCCTCCCCACGTGCTCGGCGTTCGCCGCCGAGAGCATCGAGGAGCACGGCGCCGCGCGGGGTGCCTGGCTCGCCATCCGGCGCATCGCACGCTGCCACCCGTGGAACCCCGGGGGGTTCGACCCCGTCCCCCCGCGACGCTCCTGACCAGGAAGTAGACACATGGCCATCTGGGACGCCATCAAAGGGCTCTTCCAGTCCGCGCTCGAGCTCCTCCACACGGGGCTGGAGCCGATCTTCGGTGACCAGGCCTGGGGATGGGCGATCATCGCCCTGACCATCATCGTGCGGATCTTCCTGCTTCCCCTCGCCGTCAAGCAGACGCGGTCGATGAGGGCCATGCAGGCGCTGCAGCCCAAGATCAAGGAGCTGCAGAAGAAGCACAAGGTCGACAAGGAGCTGATGCGCAAGGACCCCGAGACCTACAAGGCGCGCAAGCAGAAGCTCAACGAAGAGACCATGGCGATGTACAAGGAGGAGGGGGTCAACCCCGCCTCCGGGTGTCTCCCGCTGCTCCTCCAGGCCCCGATCTTCTTCGCGTTGTTCCAGGTCCTGCGCGACTTCGACGCGCTGCGTGACGCGCCGTTCTACTTCTTCACGGCCTTCGTCGGCAACGAGGAGCACGGCGCCGGCCTCGGCGCGTTCGTACGTGACACCGGCTGGCCCGGCTGGTTCCTCATCGTGCTGATGGCCGCGACCATGTTCTGGTCCCAGCGCCAGATGATGTCGCGCAACTCGGGGGCCATGGAAGGTCCCGCCGCGCAGCAGCAGAAGATCATGATGTACATCATGCCGGTCTTCCTCGCGTTCATCTCCCAGGGGTTCCCGCTCGGGGTGCTCCTCTACTGGGTGACGACCAACTTCTGGCAGATGGGGCAGCAGGCGGTGATCCTGCGCGAGGTCAAGCACGACATCGACCAGGCCAACACCCCGCCCAACGCCAAGGCGAAGCCCTCGAGCGCGAAGGCGAAGGGCGGGACCACCACCGCCAAGCCCAAGAACCCGAAGCCCTCCACGGCACACACTCCCAAGCCCAAGCAGTCGAGCGACCAGCCGGCGCCCGGGCGCAAGAAGAAGCGTGAACACCTTCCCAAGCGCGGGGACGCGACCCAGCGCTAGACCCAGGAGAGACACCGATGACGCGACGCATCGAAGCCGGCGGCGACTCCCTCGAGGAGGCGCTCGCCCGAGCGGTCGCTGAACTCGCCGACTGTGACGTGAGCGACGTCGAGATCAAGCTCGCCGCTCCCGACCTCGTCACCGACGTCGAGACCCGCCTCACGCTCGAGGTCGCCACCGCCGCCGCGGACGGCCAGGACGACGACAGCGACGAGGACGAGCAGGACGAACCCCGCGCACGGCAGCAGCGCCAGGATCGCGCACCTGCGGCCGCTCAGGACCGCGCGCCGCGCGACGAGGACGACGAGGACATCGATCTCGACGCCGAGGCCGACGCTGCGGCGGACTTCCTCGAGGGACTGCTCGACATGCTCGAGCTCCCGGGCGACCTCAAGATCCGGATCACCGAGGAACACGCGGAGGTCGAGATCGTCGACGTCGGCTCCGGGGCGCTCATCGGCCGTCGCGGCCAGACCCTCGAGGCCATCCAGGAGCTCGCTCGCTGCGCCCTTCAGCGCGAGTTCCAGCGCCGCTCACACGTCAAGATCGACATCGAGGGCTACCGGGAGCGTCGGCTGGAGAAGCTGCTCGAGAAGGCCGAGGAGGCCATCGAGAGCGTCCTCGAGACCGGCGAGACCGAGCGGCTCGAGCCGATGGACGTCTTCGAGCGCAAGGCGGTGCACCACCTCGTGGCGGAGTACGACGGGGTGACGTCGCGGTCCCAGGGCCGGGAGCCGGCGCGTCGGGTGATGATCGAGCCGGCGTAGGGATGGCGAAGCAGGGAGGGCCTCGGCGGTTTCGTCGGGGCCCTTCTTCTGTTCCACGTGGAACTCCCCCGTCTCCAGGCTCGGGGCCGGTCCACTCGCCTCTCTGTGGTCGCGCCGGCCCTGGGGGGTTCGCCGCGTCGTGTCAGGGGGAGGGAGAGGTATGGAGCGGGGTGCATCGGGCCGTGGGGGCGGTCGTGGGGTGTTTCCGCAGGTCGGGGCACGTTCGGACGGCGGTCTGGAGACTGTCAGGGCGGTGTTCCACGTGGAACTGGCCGGGGTGTTGAGGGAGGCGTAGGCTCGGGTCGGTCGGCGGCGACGTGGAGGGGCGCGGTGGGGGTGGAGGAGGAGCGGTTGGCGGTGTTCGCCGCTGCGGTGGAGGAGTCGCCCCACAACCTGGTGTCGGCGCGGGCGGTGACGGAGATCCGGACGCGGCACATCCCGGAGTGCGTGGCGCTCGCGCGGATGCTGCCGGACGGACCGTTGCGCTTGCTCGACGTCGGGTCCGGTGGTGGGTTCCCCGGCCTCGTGATCGCGGCGGTGCGCGAGGACCTGGAGGTCACGCTGCTGGACTCGACGCGCAAGAAGACCGAGTTCCTGGCCGAGACCGCGGTCGCGATGGGGGTGGACGTCGCGGTCATCAACGAACGTGCCGAGGAGGCCGCGATGAGTCGGGGAGGCCGGTACGACCTCGTCACGGCCCGAGCGGTGGCGCCATTGGAGCGCCTCATCCCCTGGACCGTGCCGTTCCTCACCGCGTCCGGGCTCGTCTACGCCGTGAAGGGGGACCGGTGGGAGCAGGAGCTCGACGCCGCCGCACCCGCGTTGCGGCGCTGGGGCGCGTCCGTCGTCGCGACACCCGCGGACATCCACCAGCAGGATGACGATGCGACGGCCGACCGACCCAAGGTTGTTATCATCGGCCGAGCACCGTGACGGGGCCGTCCGGTCCACCTGACGCTGAGGGGGCTGCATGAACTGGCCTGATCCCGGGACGCCATCCGAGCACGGTGCCGAGGAGCCGGACGCGGACGCTCCCCACGATCCGTCTGCGAGTTCCGGCGGCGGTGACGAACCGCGGCCCGACGACGTCGGAGGCGCGGAGCGGGACCCGGACCCGGCGTCGGGCTATGCCCGTCTGCGCTCCGAAGCGGGCGAGGATCTCGGACGGTGGGAGGCACCGGAGCCGCCGCCGGTGACCGACCCCGACGAGCCCGTGCCCGGCCTCGACCCTGCAGGGGCCCGGCGTGCGGATCCGCCGCCGCTCGCGGGCGCGCCCGCACTTGACGTCAGCTCTGACGAATCGCGTGAGGACGGCCCGCAGGCCGCGTGGGCTACGGACGACGACGCCGTCGCTCCTGCGCGAAGGCACGAGGATGGCCTGAGCGACGGCGGCACAGCCGCCGAGGCCCACGGCTTCGGACGTCCCGCGTTCTCGCCGCACACGGGATCCTGGAGGGCCGGTTCGGACGCTCCCGCAGCATCCGACACCCGGGCTCCCAGCAGCCCCGAGGAGGCGCCCGCTGCTGCGGGCCACGCCGAGGGTGAGAACGAGCCCCCCGCCCCCGCGTCCCCCGGCGGGCTCGCTTCGGCGGGCGAGGGCGACCCGGTGGCCCCGGCTGGGCTGCCGGACCACACGCCGTTCCACGGGGAACGCGAGGAGCCGACGGCCTCGGTGACGCCCGACGCCGACCCGATGTTCCACGGGGAACAGCCGGCCGGGACCCCCCCGACCGCGTCCATCGGAGAGGCCACGCGGAGCAGCTCCGCCGCCGCCATCGAGGACGCACTGTCGGAGCTCGACGAGGGGGACCGGCACGCGACGGTGCTCTGCGTGGCGAACCAGAAGGGCGGCGTGGGGAAGACGACGACCACGGTCTCGCTCGGGGCTGCGCTCGCGATGCTCGGGGCGCAGGTCCTGGTCGTCGATCTCGATCCGCAGGGCAACGCCACCACCGGGCTCGGACTCCGGGCACAGGAGGGAGCACCGAGCACCTACCGCGTGATCGTCGAGCAGATGGACGTCGAGGACGCGGCCGAGCCGACCGCCGTCCGCGGCCTCCACGTGCTCCCGTCGAGCCTGGACCTCGCCGGCGCCGAGATCGAGCTCGTCCCGGCGTTCTCGCGCGAGAACCGACTCAAGCAAGCCCTGGATGCCGTCCGGGACCTCTACGACGTCATCCTCATCGACTGCCCTCCGTCCCTGGGGCTCCTCACCATCAACGCGCTGGTGGCCGCGGACCAGGTCCTGGTGCCGATCCAGTGCGAGTACTACGCGCTCGAGGGCCTGGGGCAACTGATGCGCACCGTCAAGCTCGTCGCGGACAGCCTCAACCGGGGCCTGGGTGTCGGTGGCGTGGTGCTGACGATGTTCGACGGACGCACCAACCTGTCGCAGCAGGTCGTGGACGAGGTCCGGAACTACTTCGGGGACATCGCCTACCAGACCATCGTCCCGCGCACGGTCCGCCTCTCGGAGGCGCCTTCCTACGGTCAGCCGATCGGTGTGTTCGACGCCTCGAGCCGGGGCGCGCGCGCCTACCAGCGGCTCGCCCGGGAGGTGGCCCGCCGGCTGGACCTGGAGCTGGAGGAGGAGGTCTCGCCGCTCGACCGGCTCCTCGGCTCGAGCGCGCCTCCGCCCGACGAGGCGGCTCCGCTGCCGACGGACCTCGTCCCCGAGGACGTCCCCACCCACGTCGACAGCGACCGAGCGGACGAGGAGCCCAGCACGGAGCCCGGGGACCCGCTGGAGACCGACGGGGCGGGCCAGGAACCCGGGCCGGAGCACGTGCATGACCAGCACGACGCGTCCGAGCAGCAGGACCGTCACGACGGCGGAGACCAGCACGGGGACGACGCGGGCCACGCCGACAACCACGGGCACGGGCAGGACGGCCCCGGCGAGCACGGGCCCGGCCACGACGGGGGTCACGGTCACGACGAGGACCACGGGCACGAGGATCTGGGCCAGCACGAGGACCACGGGCACGACCACGGGCAGCACGACGACCACCCCGGGGACCCCGGACACCACGGGCAGGGCCACGAGCAGCACGGCCACCACGACGAGGGCCGCCACGACGGTCACCACGAGGGCCACCACCAGCACGACGAGCCGGACCACGGCACGGAGGGATGGACATGAACCGCAAGGGTGGACTCGGCAGGGGCCTCGCGGCGCTCATCCCGCCGGGCGAGGAGCACCAGGCGACGCTCACGGAGGTGTCGCTGTCGGCGATCTCCCCGAACCCCCGGCAGCCGCGCGGGGTCTTCGACGACGACGAGCTCGAGGGCCTGGCGACCTCCATCCGTGACATGGGGGTGCTGCAGCCGATCGTGGTGCGCCCGCTCGGTGACGAGCGCTACGAGCTCGTCGCCGGCGAGCGACGCCTGCGGGCCTCGAAGCTCGCCGGCCTCACCCGCATCCCGGCCATCGTGCGCCACACCGAGGACGCCGACCTCCTGAAGGAGGCGCTGGTCGAGAACATCCACCGGGTGCAGCTGAACCCGCTGGAGGAGGGCGCGGCGTACCAGCAGCTCCTCGACGACTTCGGCGTCACCCAGGAGGAGCTCGCGGCCCGTCTGGGCAAGTCCCGTCCCGCCATCTCCAACGCGATGCGCCTGTTGTCGCTGCCGTCGCCGGTGCAGCGGAAGGTGGCCGCGGGGGTCATCTCGGCCGGCCACGCCAAGGCGCTGCTGTCGCTCGACGACCGTGCGGAGCAGGAGCGGCTCGCGGACCGCATCGTCGCCGAGGGCCTGTCGGTGCGGGCGACCGAGGAGATCGTCCGGCTCCGCACGCTCGACGAAGTTGACGCAGACGTCAACTCCGCCCTCGGCGGCTCGTCGAGGAGCGGGAGCTCGGGCCGAGGTGCCCGCCGTCGCCGGTTGACCGCCCCGAGCCTCGTGGAGCTCCAGGACGACCTCTCCGACGCGCTGATGGCGCGGGTCCGCATCACCATGGGCGCCCGCAAGGGCAAGCTCGCCATCGAGTTCGGGTCGATCGACGACCTGGAGCGGATCGTGGGCGTCATCGCCGGCGGCCTCGGCAAGGACGTCCGCGTCGGCGACGACGGGTAGCGCGCGTGACCAACACCGTCGCCTCGGTACGCCGCGACCGCCCGGTCGCGTGGCGGCTCGAGGCCGCGGCGGAGGACCTCGTGTGGTTCGGGGTCAAGCAGGCCGTCGCCTGCGCCTTCCCCGTGGGGTTCTTCCTCCTGCTCGGCCTCTCGCGGGTGGTGACCGTCCCCGGCCTCGCCCGCTACGACCTCGTCCTCGCCGGCGCCGTCCTGCTCCAGTTGGTCCTCGTGGGGATCGGCTTCGAGACGTGGCGGGACGTGCGGGTCGCGCTGCGCTTCCACGTGCTCGGACTCGCGCTCGAGCTGTTCAAGACGGCGCCGGCGATCGGTTCGTGGTCCTACCCCGAGCCGGCGCTCACGAAGCTCGCGACCGTGCCGCTCTACAGCGGCTTCCTCTACGCGGCGGTCGCGTCGTACGTCATCGCGGCGTGGCGGCTCCTGCGGCTGCGCTTCACGCGCTACCCGTCGCGCCCGATGGCGCTCGCGGTCGCGGCGGCGATCTACGTGAACTTCTTCACCCACCACTGGCTGCCCGACCTGCGCGGGGTCCTGATGGGGCTCACCCTGGTCGTCTTCGGGCGGACGCGCGTGCACTTCACCCCGCGCGCGACGGAACGCTGGATGCCGCTGCCACTCGCGTTCGTGCTCATCGGGTTCTTCGTGTGGGTCGCCGAGAACGTCTCGACGTTCCTCGGCGCGTGGGCATACCCCGACCAGCTCCTCACGTGGCAGGCGGTCCACCTCGGCAAGCTGACGTCGTGGTCGCTGCTCGTGATCGTCACGATCGTCGTCGTCGGCGAGCACATGCGCGCCCGCGGGGCCCTCACGTCCCCCCTGCCGCGCCGCGTCCGCGGCCCGGGCTGGGCGTGGCTCCCCGCGTTCCTCGGTGGACGCCGCTCGGGCTGACGGCGCTAGGCCGAGGGCGCCTCGAGGCGCTCCACCGTCCCGTCGGAAGACCCCAGGAGCGCCAGGGTCGCGAGCCCGATGAACAGACCCGACTCGGCGACGCCGGGGGTCATCGCGAGCGTCGACTCGAGCGCGGACGGGTCCGCGATGCCGCCGCGCATGCGGCAGTCGACGATGGCGTTGCCGTTGTCGGTGAGCGAGAGCTCGCCGCCGGCGCGTCGCTCACTCACCTCGAAGCCCAGCGCCTCCAGGCGCCGTCGCACCGGCCCGATCGCGAACGGAACGACCTCGACGGGCAGCGGGAAGCTGTCGCCGAGGCGGTCCACGACCTTGTCGGGCGTGGCGATGACCACCATGCGGTCGGCGAGCCCCGCGACGACCTTCTCGCGCAGCAGCGCCCCACCGCCGCCCTTGGTGAGGTTCAGGGCGCGGTCGAGCTCGTCGGCACCGTCGACGCAGAGGTCGAGCCGGTCGACCTCCGCGGGGTCGAGCAGCCCGATCCCGAGCTCGCGGCACCGGGCCGCGGTCGCCTCGGAGGTCGGCACGCCCTCGACCTCGAGCGCCCGCGCTGCGACCGCCTCGAGGAAGTAGGCGACGGTGGAGCCGGTGCCGAGGCCGAGCCGCATCCCGGACGTCACGAGCTCGGCGGCGGCCTCGCCGGCGGCCCGCTTGGCACGGTCGGTGGTCACGGTGGCTCCTCGGAGGACGAAGGGGACGGTCAGGCGTCACCGCGCCACTGGGACAGCAGCAGCGGCAGCTCGCCGAGCCCCTCGAGCACGATGTCGGGCTCGAGGTCCTCGGGCGGCTCCTGCAGCTGGCCCCACGGGCCGCGCCGCAGCCAGCACGTGCGCATCCCGGCCGCGGCCGCGGGCAGGATGTCGTTGTCGATGCGGTCCCCGACGTAGAGGACCTGGTCGGGCGAAGGGGCGCCGACGAGCTCCAGGACGGCCGCGAAGAACGCCGCCGCCGGCTTCTCGGCGCCGAGCTCGGCGCTCGTCACGAGACGGTCGTGGGGCAGGTCGAGCGCGACGAGCTGCTCGTTGCGGCGCAGCGGCTGGTTGCCGGCGATCGCCACGACGAAGCCCTTCTCGCGCAGCTCGTGCAGGCACGTGGGGACGTCCTGGTAGAGGTCCTCACGCCGGAACCCGCCGTAGCGGCGTTCGTGCTCGTCCTCGAACTCGTGCCAGTCCACGTTGGGTGCGACGTGCTCGAAGACGTCCTCGTGGTCCCCGCCCTGGGAGATCGCCGCCCCCATGACCGCGGCGAAGGTGAACGGGGTGGTGCCGATGATGTCGGCCCAGCACGACCACACCCGGGTCTCGTCGATGAGGACCTCGCCGACGTCGAAGACGACGACGCGCGGAGCGGGGCCGTCGTGCTCGGGGGCGGGCTCCGGGTCCACCTCGAAGTCGAGGTCGTCGATGTCGTCGGTGTCCCCGCCAGGCGCGTCGAGCACGCCGGTCGTCGTCGCGTCGTCCGGGCGGTCGAGATCGCCGAGCGTGACGTCATCGGCCAAGCGACGGCTCCCTCGTGGTCGTGGGGCCGGACCGTAGTGGCTCAGGACCCCAGCGCGAGGCCGACCAGGCGGTCGCAGAGGTCCTCGAAGGGGATGCCGCCGGCCTGCGCGGCCAGCGGGACGAGCGAGGTCTCGGTGAGCCCGGGGCAGGTGTCGAGCTCGAGCACCCACGGCGTGCCGTCGCGGTCGACGATGAGGTCGGCGCGGGAGATGTGCCGGCTCCCGATGGCCTCGAAGGCCGTCGTCGCGGCGTCGGCGCAGGCCGCGAGGACGTCGTCGTCGAGGCGCGCGGGGGCGTGGAACTCGGTGGCGCCGGCGGTGTAGCGGGCGGCGAAGTCGTAGGCGCCCTCCTTCGGGTGGATCTCGACCGCCGGCAGGGCCTCGCCGTCCAGCACGGTCACCGCGACCTCGGTGCCGGCGACGAAGCGCTCGATCAGGACCGCGTCGGCGTAGCTGAACGCCCCGACGATGGCCTGAGGGAGCGAGCTGGCGTCGTCGACGAACGACAGTCCCAGGCTCGACCCGCCGGCCGCCGGCTTCACCACCAGGGGGGTGCCGAGCTCGTCGGCGATCCGGGTCACGGCCGCAGCGGCGCCCATCTCGCGGAAGGCCTGCTGGGACAGGGTCACCGCCGGCGGCACCGCCAGCCCGGCGCGCCGGTAGAGGCCCTGGGCGATGGGCTTGTTCCACGCCAGCGAGGACGCGAGGACGTCCGGGCCCGTGTACGGGATCTCGAGGACCTCGAGGATGGACTGGATCGTGCCGTCCTCGCCGGCGGAGCCGTGGAGCGCGAGGAAGGCCACGTCGAAGCCACCGGCGGCGAGCGTCTTCACCAGCTGGGCGTCGACGTCGAGTCGGGTCACCTGGTGGCCGCGGTCGCCGAGCGCGTCGGCGACGCGGCTGCCGGACCGGAGCGACACCTCACGCTCGAACGAGATGCCGCCGGACAGGACCGCGACGGAGCTGGGCATGGACGTCCTTCTGCTTCTGGGGTCGTGGTCGGGTCAGCCGCCCTGGCTGGCGATGCCGGAGCCACCGCGGCGCTGCGAGGTCGCCTCGGGGGCGTCGTCGCCGTAGACGGCGCGGACGAGCTCGAGCTCGCGGGTGAGGAGCTCCCCGAGCCGGGCGACCCCCTCGCGGATGCGGTCGGGCGGCGGGAACGAGTAGCACAGGCGCAGCTGCTCGCCGCCGGCGCCGTCGCCGTAGAAGCCGCGCCCCGGCACGTAGGCGACCCGGGCGTTGATGGCCTTGGCGAGGAGGTCGGAGGTGTCGAAGCCGCGCGGGACGGTCATCCACACGTAGAAGCCGCCCGACGGCACCGTCCAGCTGACGCCCGGGGGCATCTCCTCGTCGAGGGCACCGAGCATCGTCTCGGCGCGCTCGCGGTAGACCTCGACGAAGCGCTTGACCTGGTCCTGCCACGGCTGGGTGGCGAACCACGTCTCGACGATCATCTGCGTGAGGTTCGGCGGGCACAGGTCGGCCGCCTCGCGCAGGAGGACCAGCTTGTCGCGGACGGCGCGTGGCGCCGCGACCCACCCGGTCCGGGCGCCCGGCGCGAACGTCTTCGACACCGTCCCGACGTAGATGACGCGCTCCGGCACGAGCGAGCGGATCGACGGGTAGGTGCGCCCCTCGAAGTCGAGGAGCCCGTACGGGTTGTCCTCGAGGATGAGGAGGTCGTGCTCCTCCGCCAGCTCGGCGAGGCGGTGCCGGCGCTCGACCGAGAGGCTCACCCCGGCCGGGTTCTGGTGGTTCGGGATGGTGTAGACGAGCTCGACCCGGCGCCCCTCCGCCCGGACGGCGGCGATGGCGTCCTCGAGGAGGTCGATGCGCATGCCGTCGGCGTCCATCGCGACGTGCCGGACGTCGGCCTGGTGGCTCGCGAACGCGCCCAGCGCCCCGACGTAGGTCGGACCTTCGGCGAGGACGACGTCACCGGCGTCGATGAAGCACTTGGCGATGAGCTCGAGGGCCTGCTGGCCGCCGACGGTCACCACCAGGTCGTCGGCGTGCGCCGGCACACCCTCGTGGCGCATGACCTCGACGAGCTGCTCGCGGAGCTCGGCCCGGCCCTGCCCGCCGCCGTACTGGAACGCGACCGGCCCGGAGTCCCGGATCACCCGGGCGACGACGTCCTCCACGGCGCTGAAGTCGAGCGCCTCGGTGTACGGCATCCCGCCGGCGAACGACACGACCTCGGGGCGCGACACGACCGAGAACAGCGCGCGGATCTCGGAGGCGCGCATCCCCCGGACGCGGCTCGCGTACCGCTCGAGGTACGGATCGGTGTCGAGGCGCAACGGGACTCCGCATCGCGTCTGGGTAGGCTCGGTCGAGCGTAGCCGTGGTGCCGGGAGGGCCAGATGACCGACAAGCCCGTCCTCGAGGCCGAGGTCGAGCACTTCGAGCACGAGGCCCGCCGCATCGCCGCCGGGGGCTGGCGCCGCGCGGTCATCGGCGTCGCCATCGGCGCGGCCGCCGGCCTCGCCGCCGCGCTCGTGCTGCCCCGCGACGAGGGCCCGCGCCGCACGCGTGACCTCGAGCGACCGACGCCGTTCTCGGCGGACTGACCGTGGGGACACGTCGGTGCACCCCGGTCACGGGTGGCGACGTGGAGGACCTCCCCGATGCCTGCCAGGTGTGCCTGTTCTGGGAGCTCGGTCGGCCGCGTCCCGACCCGCGCGGCACGCTCCGCTCCGACGAGCTCGCCGGCGACCCGGCCATGCAGAAGCAGGCGTGGTGGTCGTCGCAGGTGCTGGAGGAGCAACCGCCGGGGCGGGTCGTCCGGATCGGGGACGAGCTCGCGGGCTACGCGCTCTTCGCGCCCCCCGGCCGGCTCGCGCCGCGCAAGGCGCCGGCGCCCACGGCCTCCGAGGACGCGCTCCTCCTGGCGACGCTCTGGGTCGACCCGGTCCACCGCGAGCACGGCATCGGACGCATGCTCATCCAGGCAGCCCTGAAGGAGGCGATCCGGCTCGACCTCGACGCGGTCGAGGTCTACGGCGACCGACGCTTCCGGGAGCAGGACTGCGTGCTCCCCGCGATGTGGCTGGTGCACGAGGGCTTCGAGGTGCACCGCGAGCACCCGCGCTACCCCCTCCTGCGGATGGACACGAAGCGCACGGCGCGATGGACCGACACGCTCGAGCACGCCCTCGACGACATCCGTGCGGCGCTGCCTCGTCGGGTGCCCGTGCCGGTCCCGACGCCCACGCCCGTGCCGGAGGGCGTCCCCGCCCCGCAGCGGAGCACCCCCCAGCAGCGCTGCGCTACGGGATCGGGTGGCGGTAGCGGAACAGCGCGGGCCCCTCGGGGGTGTGGCTGACCCAGTAGATGCGGTCGTCGCCGCCGATCGCGGCGTCCCCGCCGTTCACGAGGCCCCAGTGCTCGGGCACGAGCTCCGGCGGCAGGTGGACCGCCGCGATCGTCCCGTCGAGCCGGACGGCGTGCAGGACGACGCCTCCGGGCTCGACGGTCCGGTCGAGCCAGTCCAGCGGCCCGCTCCCCGGACGCTCCAGGACCGTCGCCCCCACGCGCAGCCGCGTCGGCGTCTGCTGCCACACGCCGACGCCGTCGTCGCCGGTGCGGTGCCAGATGACCCGGCCGTCACCGAGGCGTGCCTCGAACGTCGCGCCGCCGTCCCCGTGGACGTCGTAGCGGAGCACCATCCCGTCGGGTGCGACGTCGCGCTCCACGTCGCCGGCGCGCTGCTCCGGCATCCGGAGGATGCGCCCACCGAGCTCGACGACCGGCTGCCAGCGTTGACGGTCCGGGGCCGAGGTCTGCTGCTGCCAGGCGAAGCCGTCGGCGAAGAGGAACCCGGTCGCGAGCCCGTCGTCGTTCTCTCTCGCGCCCACGACGGTCCCGTCCTCCTCGAGGACGATGACGACCGTCAGGCCCAGCCCGGGCGCTGCGGCTCCGGGGGTCATGGCGTTGACGTAGATGCGGTCGTCGGGACCCCACTGGAGCGTGTTGATCGCGACGCCGCCCGGACCCCGCAGGACCTCGACCGGCATGCCCAGCGAGGTCCAGCCCTCGTCGTCGGGGTGCTTCACGACGATCCCACCGCGTTCCGGGTGCTGGAACACCGTGACGATCGCGCCGTCCGCACGCACGTCGGTGAGGAACGGTCCCCCCGGGTGGCCGAGGAGCCGCGAGACGAGCTCGACGTCGTCGTCCGTCGCGACGACGAGGTCGGCGTCGTCGACCACCGCGCCGGGCTCGATCCGCGCCCACCCGGGTTCCGGGGCGCGACCGTCCTCGATGCCGTCGAGGGGCTCGCGCTCGCCGCCGCCGCCGGCGAGCGACGCCATGGCGCCGACGCCGAGCGCGGCCACGAGCAGCACCGCGACGACGGGGGTCGCGCGTCGGACCGCGCGCTGCCGTCGGCCGCGTCGCCAGACCTCGACGGTGTCGACGGGCGACGGATCGACGGCGCCGACCGCGCGCTCCAGGCGCGTCTGCAGCTCAGTGGACATGGAGCGTCTCCTCGTCCTCGCCGGCGATGTCGTCGCCGAGCACGTCCTGGAGGGTGCGGGTCGCCCGGTGGTGGAGGGACTTCACGGCGGACAGGGACAGCCCGAGGGCGTCGGCGATGTCCTGCAGCGGGAGGTCGGCGTAGTAGCGCAGGACCACGACGCTGCGCTGCTTGGGGTTGAGGCGGGCGACCGCCCGGCGGACCGCGACGCCGGCGGCCGCGTCGGGGTCGACGTGGTGGCCGAGCGCGTCGGCCTGGACCCGCGTGTAGGCCCGCCGGGCGGCGACCCGGCGACGGAAGTGGCTGGTCGCGAGGTTGATCGCGACCCGGTGGGCCCAGGCCCCGGGAGCGGCCATGCGGCTCACCTGCTCCCAGTCGCGGCACACCCGGACGAGGGTCTCCTGCGCCAGCTCCTCGGCGACGTCGCGGTCACCGCAGTACAGCCACAGCGTCCCGACGAGCCGGCCGTGGTGGACGGCGATGAACTCGTCGAGCTCGGTCGGGGGCGGTCGTCGGCCCGTCCAGCTGGTCACGTGGTCCCTCGTCGCGCGGGTGTGCGTCGGAGGAGGGACGCACCAGCACCCCGGAAGGTCGCGCGGGGATGGAGTATCGCCGGGACCGTCAGGCGGAGCGGTCCTCGCTCGCGGACGCGATGGACGCGCTGGCCGGCGTCGCATCGCCCGTCGGCGCCTCACCGACGACGAAGGTGACGAGCGCGTCGGTGAGCGCCTGGGCGATGAGCCCCTGGTGGTCCGGGTCACGGAGGAGGCGTCCCTCCTCGGGGTGCGTCAGGAAGCCGGGCTCGACGATGACCGCCGGAGCCCGCGACTCGCGCAGCAGCGTCGAGGTCGACGGGTGCGTGCGGCAGTTCGGCGTGCCCGTCCGCGCCACGATGTTGTCCACGGTGAGCTGGGCGAGGCGCCGGCCCCGCTCCGACACGAACGTGTCCTGACCGTAGTAGTAGGCCGCGGCGCCGTGGGCCGCGGGCGAGGCGAGCCCGTTGAGGTGCACCGACAGGATCGCCTCGACCTCCTCGGTGTTGGCGAGGGCGGCACGCTCGGACGAGCTCGGCGCCGTCAGCGGCCCCCGCGACAGCACGACCCGGGCACCGAGGGCCGACAGGCGGCCGGCGACGCGGTTCACGATGTCCCAGGTGATCTCGTGCTCGGGTGTGCCGTCGTCCGCGACGAGCCCCGGGTGCTCGACGGAGTGGCCGGGGTCGAGCATGACCCGGGCGCCGGCGATCGAGACGCGCTTGCGGAAGCGCAGCGCCTCGCGCTCCTTCACCGCGAAGGCCGGCGCCTCCTGGTGCTGGCGGTGCAGCCGCTTCAGTGCGTCGATCGTCGACGGACCGGCGATGCCGTCGACCTGCACGCCCATGTTCACCTGGAACTCGCGCAGGGCCTCGAACGTCGACGCGCCGAAGACGCCGTCCGCGTGCCCGGTGTCGAACCCCAGGCGGTTGAGGCGCCGCTGGAGGTCGCGCACGTCGTCGCCGCGCAGCATCGGCCGGGTCAGGTAGAGCATCCGGTCGCCCAGCTCGTAGCCCGCCTCGACGAGCGAGCGCCACGTGTCCTCCCCGACGACGCCGTCGGCGGTGAGACCGCGGCGCTGCTGGAACACGCGGACGGCCTGGTGGGTGTTGCGGCCGAAGATCCCGGGGTCGTCGTCGCACGGGTAGCCGAGGTCCTCGAGCCGTCGCTGGATGTCGAGGACCTCGGGGCCTGCGGCGCCGACGCTGATGAGCTGCATGGGTGCCGACTGTAGGGCGCGGCCCCGGGCGGCCCGGGGTGGACGTTGGAGGGTGGGGGCGCGGAACCTCCGGACGGCCCCGATACTGCTCCCATGAGCCTCCTCGACGCGCTGGTGTACGCCGGGACCGTGACGTTCGCGGTCACGGGCGCGCTCCAGGGCGTGGCGAAGCGGTTCGACCTCGTCGGCGTGCTCATCCTCGCCGCCGTGACGGCCGTGGGCGGCGGGTCCGTCCGGGACCTCGTGAGCGGGGTCATCCCGCCGCCCGCGCTCCTGAACGAACCGCTCCTGTGGGCGATCTTCGTCGCCGGGCTGGTCGTCTTCTTCACCCACCGCTGGATCCCCGAGGGGCGGGCCCTCTACGCCTTCGACACCGTGAGCCTCGCGATCTTCGCGGCGCTGGGTGCCGAGCGCGGGCTCGAGGTCGGCTTCGGGTTCTGGGGGACGCTCTTCGCCGGTGTCGTGTCCGGCGTCGGTGGCGGTGTCATCCGCGACCTCCTGTCGGGCGAGGTCCCCGGCATCCTCTACCGCTCCGGGGACTTCTACGCCTCGGCCGCGGCCGGTGGCGCGATCGCGGTCTACGCCCTCCACGGCACCGACCAGTCGGTGGCGCTGATCGCCGGCTCCGCCGTCACCGTGGCGCTCCGGGTGGGGAGCCGTCTCGCGGACCTGCAGCTTCCGACGCCGCGGACGTGAGGCCCGCCCGCCGGCGAGGTGTCGATCAGTCGCCGGCGACGAAGTACAGCCACTCGCCCTCCGGGCTGATGGCCGTCCGGTAGCCGAGGTAGCTGCCGAGCTCCCGCCACTCGTCGATGGCCTCGGGCGGGTAGACCGAGAGGAGCTCGTCCCAGGCGCTGTCGTCCTCCGGCTCGACGTGCACCCGCGGCCAGACCGTGGCGCCATCGCCGTCCTCGCCCGCGGGCAGCTCGAGGATGCCGACGAGCTCGGCGAGGACGCGCTGGCCGCTGCTCTCCGCCTCGCGCCAGAAGGGCGCCGGGTCGTCCCCACCCCCGAAGGAGAAGGTGAAGTCCGCCGTCTCGCCGGCGATCCCGGCGAGGCGGTCGTAGTCGCAGGACAGGGCCGCCTCGCGGATCTCGGACCACGTCTCGGCGGCGGCGTCCGTCAGCCCCTGCGGCTCGACGTCCTCGGCGAGGAGCTCGCCGGCGGAGCAGTCCGCGCCGGCGTCCGGCACGGCCGGCTCGGGCACCTCCGTCGCCTCGACCGGGGACGGGGTCACCGCGGGCGTGGTCGCGGCGGCGGTGGGGGACGGCTCGATCGTCTGGTCGTCACCACCGCCGCTGCACGCGGCGAGCACGACCGCCGCGGCGCCGGCGGCGACGAGGGGACGGAGCGGGGAGCGGACGGGCACGGTGGTTCCTCGCAGACGGGGACGCGTCCCTGACGTGCGTACCGCAACCCCGGTGGAGCCACCAGCGCGGACCTCGTGCGTGCGGTCGATGCGCCCTGGTCCGGGCGCGGCTCGCACGTCGCGGGTGTGCCGTCCCGTGCCACCCGGCCGCGGATACCGCGATCGAGTTGGCAGCTGTGGACGACGTGACGTCTTCCCGGCGACGGCTACGGCCGCAGAGGAGGTGAACTGGTGTTCGGGTCGGACCGGGAGCCAAGGCCGACCGCGAGGTCGGCGAGCAGCTGGGCTCCTCGCCCGCTGCCGCGG
>JAHWKB010000167.1 GCA_019348115.1 Actinomycetota bacterium
CGAACGGGTTCATCGTGCCGGGGTCGACGTTGATGTACGGGTCGAGCTTCTGGATGGTGACCCGGCAGCCGCGGTCCTTCAGGAGGCGTCCGAGCGACGCGGCGGTGATCCCCTTGCCGAGCGCGGAGGACACGCCGCCGGTCACGAAGACGTACTTCACAGGATCCGGCGTGTTCGGCACGTCTCGACTCCGTCTGGTCCGTCGGGGAGGACGCGGAGGAGCGCGCCCAGGCGACGGTACCCGGCCGCCGGAGCTCGGTCGAGAACCGTGCGCATCAACCGGCGCGCTTGACCTCGAGGTGCACGTGCGGCCACCGGTCCGGCTCCGTGTAGCGGTCGATGTGGCTCGCGAACGGGAACCGGTTGGCGGTCGCGGCGAGCACGGTCTCCCCGGCCGTCACCACGTCGCCGATCCGGACCTGCGCGCCCGAGACGTGGATCAGCACGACCCGGAGGTCGGGCCGGTCCGCCGGCTGGATCTCGATGCGGGTGTCCTCGTACCGGCCGTAGAGCGCGTACGGCCGCACGTCCGTGACGATGCCCGAGACGACGCTCTTCACCGGGACGTCGTCACGCAGCATCACGTCGACGGCCGAGGTCGCCGCGTGGGCGCGACCGCGCGAGGACAGCACGACGTAGCGCGCGCCGTCGGCGGCCGCGGCCGGTGGGGAGAACTTGGTCGTGTTCTCGTTCAGGGCGATCTCGCCGTGCGGCGTCATCTGGAGCGCATCGCCGAGCGACGCCTCGTGGAAGCCGACGAGCACCACGTCGTCGTTCGGGAGGTGGATGGGGAGGTCGTCGAAGCGGGCGAAGACCGGCGGTGCGGCGGCGGCAGGCGCCGGGGCGCGGGCGCCGAGGTCCGCGGGGGCCGCCGCGGCGGGCGCCGGGGCCTCCTCGAGGGAGCGGACGGCGACGTCGCCGGGGACCGCATCGGCGGAGGCACGTGACCCGACGGTCGCCGCGTAGGCGGCCGGGAGGAGGATCAGTGCGACGAGGCCCGCGACGGCGGGCTTCACCCGTGGGCGGGCGACCGTGGGGCGGACGTGGACCTGTCGCGCGTCGACGCGGACGGCCACACCGCCGACGCCGGGGATGCTGGCGAGGTCGGCGCCGGCGCGCGGCGCGAGGGTGCCCGCCTCCCCACCGTCCACGCGCATGCCTCCTGCCGGTCCCGATGACCGGCCGGAAGGTAGCGCCCGCGCCCCCCGGGGCCAACGAGGTCCGACCACGGGCGCGGGAGGTTCCCACATGGGGTCCCCGCGTCAGCCGGCGCGCCGGCCCGCGGCCTCGGCCAGGAGCTCGCGGGCGTGCCCGATCCCGGCCTCCCGGGTGGCGTCGCCGCCGAGCATCCGGGACAGCTCCGCGGGGCGCTGGTCCTCGTCGACCAGCCGGGTCGTCGTGACGGTCCGCCCGTCCCGCAGCCCCTTCTCCACCACGTGGTGCACGTCGGCGAACGCGGCCACCTGTGCGAGGTGGGTGACGCAGATGACCTGGCGACCGCCGCCGGCCGCGGTCGCGAGCCGGGCGAGCTTCTCCCCCACCGCGAGGGCGGTGGCGCCGCCGATGCCGGCATCGACCTCGTCGAAGACCAGCACGGCGGCGTCGTCGACGTCGGCGAGCGCCACCTCGACGGCGAGCGCGACCCGCGAGCGCTCGCCACCCGATGCCGCGGTCGCGAGGGGCCGGGCCGACTCGCCCGGGTTCGCCGCCAGGGTGAACGTGATGCGGTCCGCCCCGTCGGGGCCCAGGTCTCCGTCGGCGGGGGCCTCGACGTCGACCACGAACCGGGCGTGCGGCATCCCGAGGTCGGCGAGGTGAGCGTCGACGGCTTCGGCGAGCCGCTCGGCGGCGACCGTGCGGCCGCGCGTCACGGCCGCGGCGAGCTCACGCGCCTCGGCCGCGAGGGAGCCCACGCGGTCCTGCAGCTCGGAGGCGTCGGCGTCGGCGTCCTGGAGGGCCAGGAGCTCGGCCGCGGCACGCTCGCCGTAGGCCACGACCGCCGCGACGTCGTCGCCGTACTTGCGCTGCAGGGTCACGAGCAGCTGCTGGCGGGCCCGGAGCCCGTCGAGGTGCTCGGGGTCGGCGTCGATGGCCTCGCCGTAGGCCCGGAGGTCCGCCGCGAGCTCGGCCGCCTCCGCGGCGAGCCCGACGGCGCGCTGGCGCAGCAGCTCGAGCTCGGGATCGCCGACGTCCGCCGTCCGACGGAGGGCGGCCACGGCGACGCCGAGGGGCTCGGCCGCGCCCTCGTCGCGGAGCGCCTCGCCGGCGGCGGTCACGGCCACCAGCAGCTCCTCCGCGTGCTCGAGGACGTCGAGCTCCGCGTCGAGCCGGGCGTCGCGGTCGGGATCGAGCTCGGCGCGCTCGATCTCGTCGAGCTCGAAGGTCAACCGGTCGATGGCACGGGCCCGCTCGCGGGCGTCCGCCTCGAGGCTCGCGAGCGACCCGGCGGCCTCGCGCCAGCGGGCGTAGGCGTCGCGGTAGGCCGCCAGGGACCGCGCGTGCGGCTCGCCGGCGAAGCGGTCCAACAGCGAGCGCTGCACCTCGGGGCGGGACAGCCGCACGTGCTCGTGCTGAGCGTGCACCTCGACGGCCGGGCCGAGCACCTCGGACAGCGCGGACACCGGGGCGAGCCGCCCGTTGATGCGGGCGCGGGAGCGGCCGTCGGCCGGGATCTCGCGCGACACGATCAGCTCGTCGTCCCCATCGGTCCACGCGGCGGCGGTCGCCGGCGCGGGGCTGATGCGGGCCTCCGCGATCGCGCGGTCGCTCCCCGATCGGACGAGCGAGGTGTCGGCGCGCGCCCCGAGGAGGAGCTCGAGCGCGGTCACGACCATGGTCTTGCCGGCGCCGGTCTCGCCGGTGATGACGGTCAGTCCCGGGGCGAGGCGCAGGTGGACGTCCTCGATGACCCCCAGGCCGTGGATGTGCAGCTCGTCGATCACGTCGCGTCCTCCGTCCGGCGCGGACACTACCGCCGGGGCGTGACACGGTCGAACAGGTGTTCCCCTGCCCCGGAGGCCGCCCCTAGTGGAGGCCGAACTTGCGGCGTACGAGGCCGTAGAAGTCCGGGGAGCCGACGCGGGCGAGCCGGACGGGCCGTCCGCCGCCGACGGCGTGGACGGCACCGCCGGGCTCGACCGAGACGGGGACGCGGCCGTCGCAGGACACGACGGCGGCCTCCTGGTCGGCCAGGATCGAGATCCGCACCGGCTCGTCGGGTCCGGCGACGAGCGTGCGGTCGAACAGGGTGTGGGGCGCGACGGGGACGACGAGGGTGGCGTCGACACGGGGGGACAGGATCGGGCCGCCGGCGGACAGCGCGTACGCGGTCGAGCCGGTCGCCGTGGCGACCACCAGCGCGTCGGCGGGGACCTTGGCGAACAGGGT
Source organism: Actinomycetota bacterium (assembly GCA_019348115.1). Taxonomy (GTDB): domain Bacteria; phylum Actinomycetota; class Nitriliruptoria; order Nitriliruptorales; family Nitriliruptoraceae; genus JAHWJY01. The sequence goes on from JAHWKB010000167.1 coordinate 3,388, forward strand.
GTTGCCGACGTGGACGTCCATGAGGAGCAGGCGCTGCCGCGCGGTCTTCTCGACCGAGACCTCGTTCAGCGCCCACCCGGCGTCGATGGCGCTGCCGTCCGGTCCCTCGACGTGGACCTCGATGGTGCTGCGCTCCTCGATCTCGAAGTCCCCGTCCGCGACGCGCTGCAGCGCCGGGCCGAGGTCGTCGACCTCGATCTCGGCGAGGAAGCCGAGCCGGCCGAGGTTCACGCCGAGGACCGGTACGCCGGCGTCGCGGCAGTAGTGGGCCGCACGGAGGAACGTCCCGTCGCCACCGAAGGTGATGGCGAGGTCGAGCTCGTCCGCGAACCGGTCGGTCGCCACGACGGGGACGCCGATGTCGCCCGGACTGTCGCCGTCCTCGGCGACGATGACGTCGACCGAGGCGTCCCGGAGGATCCGCGCCGCGTCGGAGGCGGCGTCGAGCGAGGCGTCGCGTCCGGAGTGGACGACCAGTCCGATGCGCACGGCGTTGCCTTTCGTCAGGTCCGGGAGCGGACGGCCTCGCCCTCGGCGACGGCGGCCGCGACGAGTGCGTCGACGTCGGCCGGGGCCGGCCCGACGGTGAGGTGGGCGAGGAACTCGACGTTGCCCGCGGGCCCTTGGAGCGGAGACGCGGTGAGGTCGACGCCGGTCCAGCCGAGGTCGCCAGCGACGGCGACGACCTCGGTCAGCACGCGGCCCCAGACGTCGGGGTCGCGGACGACGCCGCCCTTGCCGACCTCCGCGCGGGTGGCCTCGAACTGCGGCTTCACGAGCGTGACCGCCTCGGCGATGTCCGTGCCGAGCGCGCGGAGGGTCGGCAGGACCGTCCGCAGCGCGATGAAGGACACGTCGCACACGATGAGGTCGGGCGGGGGCGGGGCCACGTCGGCCGGCGTGACGTCCCGGATGTTGGTGCGTTCGTGCACCTCGACGCGCGGGTCGGTCCGGATCCGTTCGTGGACCTGTCCGTAGCCGACGTCGTAGGCCACGACGGACGCGGCGCCCTGCTGCAGGAGGCAGTCGGTGAAGCCGCCGGTCGAGACGCCGGCGTCGAGGCACCGGCGGCCCCTCGGGTCGATCCCGAAGCGCGCGAGGGCGTGGGCGAGCTTCTCGCCGCCGCGGCTCACGAACGCGCGCGGCGGGGCGGCGACGGCGACCGCCTGGCCCGGGTGCACCTGGGTCGAGGCTTTCAGGGCCGGTCCTCCGTCCACGGTCACGAGCCCCGCGGCGATGGCCTCCTGCGCGGCGGTCCGGCTCTCGACGAGTCCCCGGCGGACGAGCTCGGCGTCGAGACGTCGGCGTGGCTGGCTGCCGACGGCGCTACACCTCTTCGAGCGCGTTGAGCTCGGCGACGAGGGCCTGGTGGGCGCGCTCGAACAGCGCCGCCCGGTCCTCGAGATCGACCTCGCCGATGGCCTCGAGCTCCTCGCGCAGCGGCTGGAGCCGGTCGTCGCTCATGACGAGGACTTCTTCGCCGTCGACTTCTCGGTGCTCGACGTCGTGGCGCCGGTCTTCTTGGCGGTGGTCTTCTTCGCCGTCCTCTTCGCGGCCTTCTTGGCCGCGGTCCTGCCGGCGGTCTCCTTCTTGGCCGTCGACTTCTTCGCCGTCGACTTCTTGCTGGTCGACTTCTTGCTGCTCGACTTCTTGCTGCTCGACTTCTTGCTGCTCGACGTCCTCGCGCCGCCCGTCTTGGTGGAGGACGTCTTGGCGCCGGAGGCCGCGCCGCCCTTCGACTCCGCCTTGGCGAGCTCGCGCTTGAGATCGGCCACCTGCTTCTGCAGCCGGTCGACCTCGGTGGTCGTCGCGAGGCCCATCGCCCGCACGGCGCGCTGGGTCTCCGCCTTCACGAGGGCCGTGACCGCCTCGCGGTTCTTGCGCTGCTTCTCGAGCAGGT
>JAHWKB010000168.1 GCA_019348115.1 Actinomycetota bacterium
CTGGGTTGGACCGCCTGAGGCAGGGCTACGCTCGGACCATGACGGACGAGCAGGACATCGCCGAGCTCCTGCGGGCACGGGGTCACCGGGTCACCCGGCCCCGGCGCGCCGTCTGGGACGTGCTGCGGCAGGCCGAGCGGCACCTCACCGCCGACGAGATCGCCCGGCGGCTCGACGCCGGCGACAGCGGGGTGAACCTCGCGTCGGTGTACCGTTCGCTCGCGCTGTTCTCCGAGCTCGCGCTCGCGCGCGAGTCGCGGCTCGGTGACGCGGAGGCGAGCCGCTGGGAGATCGCCCACCCGGACGAGCACTTCCACCTCGTCTGCCAGCGCTGCGGCGCCGTCGACCACCACGTGGGCACCCTGGTGGAGGACGTGCGCGACCACCTCCGACGGGGGCACGGGTTCGTGACCGAGGACATCGAACTCACCGTCACCGGCACCTGCGCCAGCTGCGCGGGCTGACGTCCACCCATCCGGATCGGCGGTCTGTTGCGAACGCCTCGCAACAGCCGTAGCCTCCCGCCCGGGGACGACGGACGGAGGGTAGGGCGTGCACGCACCGGACGGCTTCCTCACGGCGGGCACGGCTGTGGCCACGGGCGCCATCTCCGTCGGTGCGATCGGGGTGAGCCTCCGGCAGGCGCGCGAGCAGCTCGGTGACAAGCAGGTCCCGCTGGCGGGGATCTCCGCCGCCTTCATCTTCGCCGCCCAGATGTTCAACTTCCCCGTCGCCGCCGGCACGACCGGACACCTCCTCGGCGGGGCGCTCGCCGCGATCCTCCTCGGCCCTGCCGTGGGCTCGCTCATCGTGGCCGTGGTCGTGATCGTGCAGGCGCTGCTGTTCGCCGACGGCGGCGTGACCGCCCTGGGCTACAACGTGCTCAACATGGCCGTCGTGACCGCGTTCGGTGGCTACGCGATCTTCCGGGCGCTCCTGCGGGTCCTGCCGCGCACCGCGACCGGCGTCGTCTTCGCCTCCGGCATCGCGGCGGGGCTCTCGGTCGTGCTGTCCGCGACGGCCTTCTCGCTCGAGTGGCTGTTCGGGGCGTCGTTCCCCGTGCCCTTCGACACGGTCTTCGGCGCGATGGTGGGCGTGCACCTCCTGATCGGCGTCGGCGAGGGCGTCCTCACCGGGTTCGCGGTCGGCGCCGTCGTCGCGGCGCGCCCCGACCTGGTCGCCGGCGTCCGCGACCTCGACCGCACGGCCCTGCGTGACCGCACCTCGATCGGCATGCGCGGGTTCGCGCTCGCCGGCCTCCTCGTCTCCCTGCTGTTCGCGACGGTCGTGAGCCAGTTCGCGGCCCCGGCCCCGGACGGGCTCGAGCGTGTGGCGCAGGACACCGGGTTCGACGCCGCCGCCGAGGACCACGCCCTCGCCGACTCCCCCTTCGCGGACTACGCGACCGCGGGACTCGGGAACGAGCCGCTGAGCCTCGCCGTCGCCGGCGCCGCCGGGGTGGTCATCACCCTCGCGGTGGGGCTCGGCCTCGTGGCCGCCGTGCGTGACCGCGGCAGCGCCGGCGATCGCGCCGGCGACCGCCAGCACTCCCCCACCTGACGTGGGCGCCGGTCACGCCCACACGCTGTACCGCCACGGGCACAGCCACGTCCACCGCATGGCGCCCCAGGCGAAGCTCGCTGCGGCCTTCGTCAGCGTGGTCGCGGTCGCCACCACGCCCCGCGAGGCGGTGTGGGCGTTCGCGCTCCACGCCGGCGTGCTCGCCGTCGTGGTCGCCGCCGCCGAGCTGCCCCTCGGCTTCGTGCTCCGACGTCTGCTCGTGATCGTGCCGTTCGTCGGTGTGGCGCTCCTCATCCCGTTCGTCGCCGGCGGGGAGCAGGTCGAGGTGCTCGGGGTGGGGCTGTCCCGCGAGGGCCTGTGGGGTGCGTGGAACGTGCTGGCGAAGGCCGGCCTCGGTGCCAGCATCTCCATCGTCGTCGCTGGCACGACCGAGGAGGCACGCATCCTCGAGGGCCTCGAGCGGCTGCGCGTCCCCACCACCCTGACGCTCATCGCCGGGTTCATGCTGCGCTACCTGGTCCTCATCGCCGAGGAGCTCCGCCGTGCCCGGACCGCCATGCTCGCCCGCGGCTGGGTGCCACGCTGGCTCGGGGACGCGCGCCCCGCGGCGTCGGCCGCCGGCGTGGTGTTCGTGCGCTCCTACGAGCGCGGCGAGCGCGTGCACGCGGCGATGCTCTCACGCGGGTTCACCGGGACCATGCCGGAGCTCGACACGCACGTCACGTCCGGGACCGACTGGGTCCTGGGCATGGGCGTGGCGACCGCCGCGGCGGCGACCGCGGTGGTCGCGGTGGTGACGACGTGACGGCTCTCCCGGTCGAGGTCCGCGGCCTCGTCTTCACCTATCCCGACGGACACCGGGCGCTGGACGGCCTCGACCTGGCCGTCCCCGCTGGCGAGCGCGTCGCCCTCCTGGGACCGAACGGCGCCGGCAAGACCACCTTCGCGCTGCACTGCAACGGCATCCACGCGCCGGACGAGGGATCGGTCACCATCGGTGACCTCCGGGTCGCCGAGCCCGACCTGCCCGAGGTCCGTCGCCGCGTCGGGCTCGTCTTCCAGGGTGCGGACGACCAGCTGTTCATGCCGTCGGTCCGCGAGGACGTGGCGTTCGGCCCCGCCAACCTCGGCCTCCGCGGCGACGAGCTCGACCGGCGCGTGGCCACCGCGCTCGCCGCGGTCGGCGCGGACGGGCTCGAGGACCGCGCGCCCCACCACCTGAGCGGCGGCGAGAAGCGCCGCGTCGCCCTCGCGACCGTCCTGGCGATGGAGCCGGCGGTGCTGGTCCTCGACGAGCCGACGTCCGGGCTCGACCCGGCGGGACGTCGCGAGCTCGTGGAGGTGCTGCAGTCGCTGCCCCAGACCCAGCTCGTGATCACCCACGACCTGCCGTTCGCCCTCGAGCTGTGCGGGCGTGCGGTCGTCATCGACGGCGGGCGTGTCGTCGCGGACGGACCGACCGCGACGCTCCTCGGCGACCAGGAGCTCCTCCGGGCGCACCGGATGGAGCTGCCCTACGGGTTCGATCCCACCGTGGCGATCCGGACCCGCTGAGGCGTCAGGCGTCCTCGGTCTCGCCGTCGGACGGGGCGATGGTGTTGCCCGGTCCAGCCTCGGTCTCGGCCCCCTGGCCGGGCTCCGGCTCGGCGTCCTCGGCAGGCACCGCGGGCTCCTCCGGGGGGTCGGTGTTCGCGTCCGTCGCGCCCTCGTCGGTGTCCTCGAAGGCGCCGTCGGCGCGCGCGGACTCCTCGTCGAGGTAGACCTTGAGGAAGCCCTCCATGCCCTGGCCGCGGTGGCCCGGGACGTCGCAGTAGTAGACGTACTCCGTGCCGCCGAAGAGCAGCAGCTCGCCCTCGGCGGCCTCTCCCGGCCCGGCCTCGACCTTCTTGTTGTCGCCGGCGGCCGCGTCGATGCGGAAGTTGTGCAGGGCGCCACCGACGTTGTCGAGCTTGATCGTGACGGGGCCGTCGATCGCGACGCCGTCCTGGATCTCGAAGAAGAACTCTCCCGTCTCCACGACGAGCTCACCGCCCGGGCCGATGGGACGCACGTCGTCGTAGCACTCCGAGCCCTCGGGGCACGCGAGCGGCTCGGCCTCGACGGCCTCCTGGTTCACCGACTGGCAGCCGGCCAGGGAGATCGCGGCGCCGACGACGGCGACGGCGGAGGCGAGCGAGCGGCGGGACATCAGCGGTCTCCTTGCACGTGCCGGCCGGGGGCCGGACGGCGACTCGGGGAGGTGGGCGCGGCGGGAGTCTAGGTCATGCCGGTCGTAGCCCCGCGGTCGGGGCCTCCGCAGGGGTCAGGCGACGGTGAGGGTGCCCTCCATGCCGGCGGCGCGGTGGCCGGGGAGGTCGCAGTAGAACGTGTAGTCGCCGGCCTCGAGCTCGACGGTGCCGGTGTCGGTGGCGCCGGCGTTGCACTCCGCCACCTTGTCGTCGGTCTCCTCGACGACGAAGTTGTGCGCGACCTGGGCCTCGCAGGTGAGCTCGACGGTGACCTCGCCGGCCTCGGCCTCGAGGCCCGACGGCTCGAACTTCAGCGCGTCGGTCCCGGTCACGGCCAGGGCGCCCTCCGTGGTGCCGGCCGAGGAGCCGCCGTCGGTCTCGCCCCCGCCGCCGCACGCCGACAGCGCCAGGGCGACGCCGAGCACGGCGGCGGAGGAACGGACGGAGCGGGTCGGGATGCGCACGGGAGGCCTCCGGGGCGGAACGAGGTGATCGACGACCATTGTCCCCGGCGGACGTCGGACCCGCCAAACCGGGCGCGACGGCCGTGCCGAGGGTGCGCACCCCGGTGGACGGCCGACCGCGGCCAGGGTTGGAGGGGGCTTCCGGGGCCCGTCTACGATGCGCGGGCCGTGCGTCCCGCGAGCCCGCTCTCCGCGGCCGGGACGAGGCTCCCCGAGAGAGGCTCCCACGTGTTCGACGCCGTCCTCATCGCCAACCGAGGCGAGATCGCGATCCGGATCATCCGCGCGTGCCAGGAGCTGGGCGTGCGGGCCGTCGCCGTCTACAGCGAGGCCGACCGCGACGCCCTGCACGTGCGGCTCGCCGACGAGGCGCACCTCCTCGGCCCCGCGCCCGCGGCCGAGTCCTACCTCAACATCGAGCGCATCCTCGACGTCGCGCGCACGGCCGGCGTCGACGCCATCCACCCCGGCTACGGCTTCCTGTCCGAGAACGCGGAGTTCGCCGAGGCCTGCGACGAGGCCGGCTTCGTGTTCGTCGGCCCCCCGGCCGAGGCGATCCGGCGCATGGGCGACAAGCTCTCGGCGCGCGAGGTCGCCCACAACGCCGACGTACCCGTCGTCCCCGGCACCGAGGAGCCGACCGAGGACCCCGAGGAGGCGGTCAAGTTCGGGGAGGAGCACGGGTACCCCGTCGCGGTGAAGGCGATGTTCGGTGGTGGCGGCCGCGGCATGAAGGTCGTGAAGAACGCCGACGAGATGAAGGAGGCCCTCGAGGCCGCCATCCGCGAGTCGAAGGCGGCCTTCGGGCGCGGTGAGTGCTACCTCGAGCGCTACCTCGAGCGGCCGCGGCACATCGAGATCCAGGTCCTCGGCGACCTCGACGGGACGATGATCCACCTCGGCGAGCGCGACTGCTCGCTGCAGCGCCGCCACCAGAAGCTCGTCGAGGAGGCGCCCGCGGCCGGCATGAGCCAGGAGCTCCGCGACCGCATCGGCGAGGCCGCCATCCGCGTCGCGAAGGAGATGGGCTACTACAACGCCGGCACCTGCGAGTTCCTGCTCGACGA
>JAHWKB010000169.1 GCA_019348115.1 Actinomycetota bacterium
CCCGCAACGTCGCGTCGGCGTCCACGGTGGACCAGATGCCCAAGCACGTCTCGAGTGGCCTGCTCTTCGGCGACCCACTCGCGATCCCGGTCCCGGACATCGACCGCACCGACCTCATCGTCATGCTGGGTGCGAACCCCCGGATGTCGAACGGCAGCCTGATGACGGCGCCCGACCTCCCGGGGCGCCTCGACGCCCTGCGGGCCCGCGGCGGGCGGCTGGTCGTCGTCGACCCCAGGCGCACCCGGACGGCGGACGACGCCGACCTCCACCTCGCGATCCGTCCCGGGACCGACGCGCTCCTCCTCCTCGCGATGATCGCGACCGTGCTCGACGAGGACCTCGTGCGGCTGGGACGGCTCGCGGACCACGTCGAGGGGCTGGAGGAGGTCCGTGGCGCGGTCGCACGGTTCACGCCGGAGGCCGTCACCGGCGCCACCGGCATCGACGCGGGCACGATCCGCGGGCTCGCCCGCGATCTCGCGGGCACGGAGCGCGCCGTGGTGTACGGCCGCATCGGCACGACGACCGTGCGCTACGGCACCGTGACCAGCTGGGCCGTCGACGTCCTCAACATCCTCACCGGCCACCTCGACGCCCCCGGCGGGGCGATGTTCCCGCGCCCGGCGCACGTCCCCGATCGCTCCGGTCGTCCACCCTTCCGCACCGGGCGCTGGACGTCGCGCGTCGCGGGCCTGCCCGAGGTGCTGGCCGAGATCCCCGTGGCCACCCTCGCCGACGAGATCGAGACGCCGGGCACGGGGCAGGTGCGGGCGCTCATCACCGTCGCCGGGAACCCGGTCCTGTCGACGCCGAACGGCCAGCGTCTCGATGCCGCGATCGCCAGCCTCGACTTCGTGCTCTGCATCGATCCCTACCTCAACGAGACCGCCCGTCACGCCGACGTCGTGCTCCCGCCCCCGGGTGCGATGTACCGCGGCCACTACGACATCGCCTTCCTCGGCCTGGCGGTGCGCAACATCGTGAACTGGTCGCCGCCCGTCGTGCCGCTCCCGGCGCACCATCCCGACGAGTGGGAGATCCTGCTGACCGTCGGCGGCATCGCGGCGGGGCGGGGACCGGATGCCGACGTCGATGCCTTCGACGACCTCGTCGCGCGGACGCTCCTCGAGCAGCTCGTGCGCCCGGGCGGCTCGCGCATCGCCGGTCGTGACCCCGAGGAGCTGTGGGCACGGATCGCCGCCGGTCGAGGACCCGAGCGGCTCCTCGACCTGCTGCTCCGCGCTGGCCCGTACGGCGACGGCTTCGGCTCGCACCCGGACGGGCTCAGCCTCGAGGTGCTCGCCGCCCACCCGCACGGCATCGACCTGGGGCCGCTCGAGCCCCGCATCCCCGACAACCTCGCGACCGCGTCGCGGCGGATCGAGCTCGCGCCCGCGTCCATCGTCGAGGACCTCGATCGGGTCGCGGCGGGCGTGGACATCCCACCGGACGGCATCGTGCTCGTGGGGCGGCGCCACCTCCGCACGAACAACTCGTGGATGCACAACGTCCCGATGCTCACCAAGGGGCGCGAGCTCTGCACCCTCCACGTCCACCCGGACGACGCGGCGCGCCTCGGCCTCGAGGACGGCGGCGAGGCCCGGATCAGCTCCCGCGTCGGGAGCGTCGTGGCGCCGGTCGAGGTCACCGACGACATCGCGCGGGGCGTCGTCAGCCTCCCGCACGGCTTCGGCCACGACCTGCCCGGCGTCGTCCAGGAGGTGGCGCGCCGCCGCCCCGGCGTGAACTCGAACGTGCTCACCGACGAGCAGGACCTCGACCCACTGTCGGGGACCGCGGTGCTGAACGGCATCCCGGTGGCGGTGGCGCCCGCCGTCGCCGTCGCGGCCACCTGAGCGGGACGTGGGGCTGACCGGGCTCGTCCTCGCCGGCGGTGCGTCCCGGCGCATGGGCCGCGACAAGGCGACGCTCGTGTTCGAGGGGGAGCGGCTCGTCGACCGTGCCGTCCGGGTCCTCCTCGCCATCTGCGGGGAGGTGCTCGTGGCGTCGGGCGACGGACGCCGGCTCGACCTCCCGGTGCCGCAGGTCGCCGACCACGTCCCCGACGCCGGTCCGCTCGCCGGTCTCGTCGCCGGGCTGACCGTCGCTGCGCACCCGGTCGTGGCCGTCGTCGCCGTCGACGCACCGTTCGCCGATCCGGGCGTGCTCCTCCGCTGCGTCGCGCGCCTCGGGGACGCGCCCGCGTGCCTCCCCGAGGTGGACGGCGTCCCGCAGCCCCTCCACGCCGCGTGGGCCACCGCGGCCGTCGCCGACGCCCGCGACGCCCTCGAGCGGGGCGAGCGGTCCCCGCAGCGGCTGGCCGCCTCCCTGGGCGCGCGCGTGCTGGGGGAGCCGGAGTGGCGGGACGTCGCCCGGGCAGGGGGCCGCTTCGCGGGGAGCTGGAACCGACCGGAGGACGTCCCGGAGCCCGGCTCGTCCGGTTGACCCACCGCCGCGGCCGGTTCCCCTCAAGGGACGGGGGCCGACGTGCCGATGGGGGACGCGACGGCTTCTCTGGGGATCGGGGTCCATCGTGCGCGCGCACCGTCGTAGCTTCCTGACCATCGTGGGCATGCTGGTCGCCCAGCTCGTCGTCGCCGGTGCACCCGTGGCCGGCGCCGAGTCCTCGGTCGAGCGGCTCGCGGGGGGCAACCGCTTCGCCACCGCCGTGGCCGTCTCCCAGGCGCAGTACCCGGAGGGCGCGCCGCTCACGTTCATCGCGACGGGGGCGAACTACGCCGACGCGCTGTCCATCTCGGCTGCGGCGTCCGGCCTCGGGCCCGTCCTCCTGGTGGAGCGCGACCGTCTCCCCAGCGAGACCGCTGACGAGCTCGAGCGTCTGTCCCCGTTCGGGATCGTCGTCGTCGGCGGGACGGCGGCGATCTCGGACCAGACGATGATCGCGGTGGCGCGCTACGCCGGCCGCGAGACGCGGCGGATCGCGGGCTCCAACCGCTTCGCGACCGCCGCGGAGATCTCCCAGGCGGCCTTCGAGACGGGCAGCGACGTCGTCTTCGTCGCGAGCGGGCACGACTTCCGCGACGCCCTCGCCGCCGCGCCCGCGGCGGCCGCCTTCACCGCCCCGATGCTCCTGACGGCGCCGACGGCGCTGCCGGATGCCACGGAGGAGGAGCTGCGTCGTCTGACCCCTCAGCGGATCGTGGTGGTGGGCAGCACGGACGACGTCAGCGACGGCGTCGTCGCCCGGCTCCGCGACCTCGCGCCCGAGGTGCTCCGCATCGGTGATCCCGACGACGAGGTCACGTCGGCCGAGGTCTCCCGGGCCACCTTCACGTCGTCCGGCATCGCCTTCGTCGCGACCTCCGTCGCGTTCGCCGACGGCCTCACGGGCGGGGCGTTCGCCGGCGCGATCCCGGCACCGCTGCTGCTCGTGTCGCAGGACGAGGTCTCCGAGGCGGTGAAGTGCGAGCTCGTCCGGCTCGGTGTGCGCAACATCGTGGTCCTCGGCGGTCCGGCAGCCGTCAGCGAGCGGGTCGCCGCGGAGCTCGAGGCCGGCTACGAGGCCGAGGACGTCCCGGGCTGCCAAGCCGCCTGACCGATCCGGGAGCCGGCCGCTGCGGCACCCGACGTGGGCCGGGTCACCCCTCGGCGGTCGCGAGGATGACGTGGGCGACGGTCGCGGGGTCGTCGGTCATCGGCGTGTGACCGAGCCCGTCGAGCTCGACGAGGCGCGCGTGGGGCAGCGCACGCTTGAACCGCGGACCCTGTCGCGGGAGCAGGATGATGTCGCGGGTCCCCCAGGCGACGGTCACCGGGACGTCGATGCCGGTGAGGTCGGCGTCCTCGAAGTGGCCCGTCGCCTCGAGCGTCGCGAGCACCGCCGGTGAGTCACCGAAGACCCTCGCCATCCGGAGCGACTCCTCCTCGGTGAGGAGCCACGGGCGGCCGACGACCTGGCCGAAGAGCATCGTGCGTCCGACGCCGGTGCGGCAGCCGGCCTCGACCAGCGGGCGCAGGAGCCGGCTCACGTGGTACTGGGTCCTGAGCATCCCACGCGCCCAGGCCTTCTCCCAGCCGTGGACCATCCCGCCCGGCGAGAACGCGGTGACCGAGCGCGCGCGCCCCCGACGGGCGAGGACCAGCGCGAGGTGGCCGCCGAGGGAGTTGCCCACGAGGTGGGCGTCCTCCCAGCCGAGGTCGTCGAGGTGGCGCTCGATGGCGTCGGCGAGCGCCTCGGGCGACGGCTCGCGCCCCGCGAGCGGCGCGGCCGTGCCGAAGCCCGGGACGTCGGGGGCGCTGACGTCGAAGCGCTCGGTCAGCGGCGGCAGGACAGGCTGCCAGACCTGCCAGCACATGCCGAGGCCGTGGAGGAGGAGCATCGGCTCGCCGGCGCCGGCGCGGAACCCGGGGAGGGGCATGTCAGGCGTCCTCGGCGTCGGCGGCGCGCGCGACGAGCGTGCGCCGGAGCGTGTCGCGCTGCTCCAGGAGGGTGCGCCGCAGCGGGGAGGGGAGCTCGTCGCCGGCGAGGACCTCATCGGTCCGGTCGAGGAGCTCCTGGCTCGCGGCCCCGTGCGGGTACATGCCCTCGGCGAACTCGATGGCCCAGTCGAGCGACTTCTCGCTGAACACGGGCGCCAGGGCGTCGAAGTACGGCTCGACGTACTCGCGGGCGAGGTCCGGCTGGTGGAGCTGGACGAAGCCGGCCCAGATGTTGCGGCTGACCGTCAGCGAGAGGTCCTCCTCGCGGAGGCGGCGCCAGGCGTCCGCCTTGGCCTCGCGCGACGGGCGGGCGGCGAGTGCGCCGGCCCGTTGGCGCTCACCGATGTCGGTGGGGTCGCGCCGGTACTCGGCCTCGATGGCGTCCGCGTCGATCGCCCCGTTCGATGCCAGGGCGTTGACGAGCCACCACCGCAGATCCGTGTCGACCGCGAGGCCGTCGAGGATCAGCTCGCCGTCGAGGACGGCGCGGACGTCGGCCGCGCCGTCGCCCCGGGCCGCGGTCGTGGCCCAGTGCTTGGCCCAGGACAGCTGGTGGTCCGAGCCGGGCGCTGCCGCCTCGAGGTGGTGCCGGGCGCGCTCCGCCAGGCGGGCGAAGGTCGCGTCCCGGTTCGCGGGGTCGCCGTAGCGCTCCGTCGCGGCGACCGAGCGGAGGAGGAGGCGCTGCAGCACGCCCACCTCGGACTCGCTCGCGACGTTGTTCGCGACCAGCTCGACGAACCGGCGGGCGGGGAGGTCGCCGTCGCGCACCATGTCCCAGGCGGCGCTCCAGACGAGCGCACGGGGGAGGGGCTCCACGAG
>JAHWKB010000170.1:0-2688 GCA_019348115.1 Actinomycetota bacterium
TCGCGCTCGACGGCGGCTGCCGCTTCCCGGGCTGTGACCGGCCGCCGGCGTGGACGAACATCCACCACGTCCGGTTCTGGCGGCATCTCGGCGCGACCGACCTCGCCAACGGTGTGCTGCTGTGCGTGAGGCACCACCACCTGTGTCACGAGGGCGGCTGGAAGCTCACCATGGACGGGACCACCCGCACCGTCGCGGTGGTGTCGCCCAACGGGCGGACCCGGCTCACCTGCGAACCACGCGGGATCATCCCCCGCACCGCCACCACGAGACGAAGAACCGACTGACCCACCACCCCACCCGCGCGGTGGGGGCGCCAGCCTGGCCACCCGCGGCGGAGGTTCCGCAGACGCCTCCCTCGCAACTGCAGAGCGGATGCGACGAGGTGGCCGGCGCGTCGCCGCGGCCTCAGCCAGCGTCGATGGCACTCCGGTCCGGGCTTGCGAGAGGGACGGGACCAGCGGAGCGGAGACGGAGCGTGAACGTGGCGCCGCTGCCGACATCGGAGTCGACCTCGAGGGTGCCGCCGATGTGGTCGACGAGCGCTTTCGCGATCGACAGGCCGAGGCCTGGCCCCTGGGTCCGGTGGAGATGGTCACCGAGGCGGTGGAACCGCTTGAAGATCCGCTCCTGCTCCCATGGTGGGATGCCGGGGCCCTCGTCGCGCACCCGGACGACGGCGGAGGCGCCGTCGCGGTCGAGCTCGATCGTCACGGGTCCGTCGCTGTGCTTGAGCGCGTTCGAGACGAGGGCGCGGAGGACCCGGACCACCGCGTTGCCGTCGGCGGCGGCGGCGAGGTCCTCGTCGCCGACGATCCGGACGCGGTCCACGCCGGGGTCCTGCTCCTCGCCGACGGCGAGCCGGGCAGCCTCGCGCAGCGCCACGAGCTCGTGCCCGAACCGCACCCGCCCGCGGTCGAGGTCGGCCACCACGAGGAGGTCGTTCACGAGCCGTTCGAGCCGCACGACCTGGGACTCCATCGACTGGTGGAGCATCGTCACCTGGTCGGGCGAGAGCAGGTCGCCGCGCTCGCGGAGCGTCGCGAGGAAGCCCTTCAGTGGGGTCAGCGGGGTGCGGAGCTCGTGCGAGACGGTGGCCACGAAGTCGGCCTTGAGCTCCTCGACCTCGTACTCGGCGGTCACGTCGCGGGCGACCATGACGGTGCCGTCGACGTCGCCCTCATCCGAGACGAGCGGCGAGAAGGTCGCCCGGATCCAGCGCCACTGCCCGTCCCGCCGGAGCACCTGCACCGCCACCGGATCGTCGTGCCGGTCGCCGGCGAGCGCCGTCTCGATGACGTGCTCCCCGCCGGGCAGGAGCTCCTCGTCGTCGGCGTTCCGCAGACGGAGCACGGTCCACCACTCCCGGCCCACGGCCTGCAGCGGACCGACGCCCGTGAGCGCAGCCATGCCGGGGTTCCACGAACTGATCTGGCCGTCCGCGGAGAACGTCGCGATGCCGTCGCTCGCCGCACTGAGGATGTCGTTGAGCTTGGCCGACTCCTCCTGCCACCTCGCCCGCTCGCGCTCCACCTGCTGGAACAGCTCGGCGTTCTCCAACGCGACTGCCGCCTCGCTGGCGATGACTGCCAGAAGGTGCGCGTCCGCCTCGTTCCACGCTTCGAACCCGTTGCGCTCCCATACGGCAAGCCGCGCCGGATGAGGTCCGTTCCGGACGGCGGCCAGGAGGATGTCTCGGCGGACGTTCTCACCGACGTCGAGGTTCCGAACGTCCATGACCGTCGAGAGGACGCGTGCCGGCGGCTCATGGCTCGACATGATCGCATCACCATCAGCGAAGAGCGCTCCAGAGGCGCCGAAGAAGTTGGCGACGCCCTCCAGCCATGACTCGATCTGGGTGGCGCCAGTCGCCACCCCGGCGAGTGAACTGGTGAGATCACTCAGCCCCTCCGCGCGGCTCCTCTCCGCCATCATCCGCCCGTACGAGCGGTAGCCGAGTTGCACCCCGACGGCGAGCACCGCAACGAGGGCGATGCCTCGAGGGTCGATCGAGACGACCAAGGCCAGAAGAAGGGCAACGGTGACATTGCCGACGAGCGAGACGAGATTGGCCGCTCGACTCCGCCGCCACATGTCGGCGATCCGCGCTCCCTCCAGCCGAGCGAACAGCCCCGCGGTGAGGAGGAACGAGACCGCGAGGTAGGCAGCAAGCCCTACCGTCACCACCGCCACGGAACGCAACGACAGCACATCAGGGCCCACGCCGAGCACGGCTCCAACGGCAACGGCCGCCGATGCTCCTAGCCCGACTGGAGCGAGGCTGTAGGCGACCTTCACCGCTCCTGGCCGCATGCTCACGCGCGCGAGAAAGGTGGCGACGACGAGGACGAGGGGAGCCAAGCGGGGGTTCGGGCCCAGGAGGAAGGCACCCGCGACCGCATCCTCCAGTGTCAACGCATGGATCTGGGCTCCGCGGTGGATCCGTACCGGTGCCCAGACGGCGATGAGAGCGATCACCGCTAGTGCAGCATCGACCCGGTCGACTTCGTCGAGTGCAGGGATCCCGATAACGGCGGCAGCGGCCACGGACAGAACCGTGACCGCCGCGACGTACTGCCGGACTCGCTTATCCAACAGTGCCTATCTCCACTCTCCGACGTACCAGGTGTTCCCGTACCAGGTGTTCCCGTACCAGGTGTTCCCGTACCAGGTGTTCCCGTACCAGGT
>JAHWKB010000170.1:2788-5262 GCA_019348115.1 Actinomycetota bacterium
GTGTTCCCGTACCAGGTGTTCCCGTACCAGGTGTTCCCGTACCAGGTGTTCCCGTTCCACTCGCTGGTCGTGTACTGCACCGCATCCCACAGCGTGTTCTGGGCGGTGATCTCGCTGTCGAGCAGGAGCAGCGTGCCGAGGAGCGGGTCGATCAGGATCTCGGTCTGGAGCGACCCGCGGTCCTCGGCCAGGGTTCCGAGGCCGCTCGAGCGTACGACGTCCTGGTTGCCCAAGGGCGGGTTCAGGAGGTCCGCCGCCGCCGCCACCTGGAGGATCCCGTGGCCGTCGACGTTGCGGTCACCGACGGGGCCGGCAGCGGCCGTCGCCGTGATCGCGCCCTTGATCCGGTCGGGGGTCCAGTCGGGGTGGGCCTGCCGGAGCAGCGCCACGGAGCCGGAGGTGACCGCGGCCGCGAACGACGTGCCGCTCGCCCGCATGTAGTCGTTGCGGATGTGGGACTCGGGGTAGTTCGTGTCGACCGTGGAACCGTGGGCCTTGGTCGCCACGAGGTGGCTGCCCGGGGCGACGATGTCGGGCTTCACGATGCCGTCGGCGATCGACGGCCCGCGGGACGAGTAGGCCGCGACGATGTCGTCACCCGTCGGCTTGGTGCCGTTGGAGTCGGTGGCACCGACCGTGATGACCAGCGGGTCGTCGGCGGGCTTCGGGATCCGACCTGCGCCCTCGGCACCGCGGTTCCCGGCCGAGACCACGACCACGATGCCGCTGTCCCAGGCGCGCTCGACCGCGTAGTTCATCGGGCTGAGGAGGCGCGTCTGGGACGAGTCCGTACCGAGCGAGAGGTTCAGGACGCCGATGTCGTAGGTGTCGGCGTGGCCGACGGTCCATTCGATCCCCGCGAGGACGTGCGAGACGTTGGCGGAGCCGTCGGCGCCGGCGACCTTGACCGGGACGATGTGAGCGCCGGGGGCGACGCCCGCGAACTTGCCCTTCGAGGCGGTGCCGTCACCGGCGGCGATGCCCGCGATGAACGTGCCGTGGCCGTACTCGTCGTTCTGGGGGTCGTCGGCCCCCTGGCCGGAGATGTCCACGCCGCCGACGACCCGACCGGCGAGGTCCTGGCCGGGGGTGACGCCGGTGTCGATGACCGCGATGCCGACGCCGGCGCCCGTGATGCCGCGCTCGTGGAGCGTCGTCGCGCCGACCGTGTCGTCGTAGAAGTAGTCGCCGTTGTCCTCACCGAGCGGTGGGGTGTGCGAGAGGGTGACCTCGCCGTCGAGGGTGATGGAGAGGACGCCGGCGAGCTGCCGGAGCGCCTCGAGGCCGTCGGCGGTGAGGGTGGCGGCGAAGCCGTCGACGATGCCGAGGTCGACGCCGAGCGTGCCCCCGGTCGAGGTGATGGCCTCGCGGGCCGCCGACCGGGCCGCCGGCTCGACCTGCACGATCGCGTCGGCCGGGCCGGACCGGAGCGCGGCGACGAGGTCCGGGTCGACGCTCGCCTCGGGCGCCGCGCTGGGCGTCGGCACCGACAGTGCGTCGGGCGCCGTGGCGGAGGCGAACGGGGCCGCGAGGGCCGCGGCCAGGATCGTGATCGCCGCGAGGCGACCGGTGATCCGGCGGGGGGCGGCGAGGATGGCACTCACGTTCGGCAACTCCTGGGAGAGGACGTTGCTTTCAGTGAACCGAAGTCACGGGCCGTGTTCCTGCCACGGACGTGCCAGATATCACTGACGAGTGCGGACTAGTCCACGGTGCAGGCGTCCCGACTCGCGTCTGGTATGCCCGTTCTGCGTCGCCCGGCCACCGTCCGACCGTCCCAACGGGTGATGTCCGCGATAGCCCACCGGGCGCGCCGCAGACGGGACGGAACAGGCGGGTCAGGCGAGTGCCGGACGTCGGAACCGCGGCTCCTCCTCGTCGACGCCGAAGGTGCGCGTGCCCCCGTCGTCGGACACCGCATCGGGACCGAACGCGGCCTTGATCTCGCCGAACAGCCCCGACGACCTGGCGACGCGGTACCCGTCCCCCAGCCGGAAGACCTTGGTCCCCCCGTCGTCGCGGTCGACCACGAGGTGGACCGGGACGTGGCCGCTGTGGTTCGCGAGCACACCGCGCAGCCGCTGGATGGCCTCGGCCGTGCACTGCGCCTCCGCGAAGCGCACCACCACCGGCGCCCCGCGGACCTCGGACAGGTCGGGCGCGCTCACCTTGTTGGCCGACAGCTTCACGGCCTCGTCGCGGACCTCGAGCCGGCCGGTGACGATCAGGACCGCGTCCTCCTCGAGCGCCTCGTGGGCGGCCCGGTACGTCGCCGGCCAGAAGACCACCTCGACCGACCCGGTCAGGTCCTCGAGGGTGGCGACGAGGTAGGTGTCGCCCTTCTTGGTGAACTTCTTCGTGAGGCTCGTCAGCACGCCGGCGACGGTGACGCCCACGCCGTCCTCCTTCCCGCGGAGCGTCGAGCACGACGAGTCGGTGTAGGTCTCGAGCAGCCGCTCGGTGCCGAAGAGCGG
>JAHWKB010000171.1 GCA_019348115.1 Actinomycetota bacterium
TGATCCCGAACCCGAGTCCCGCACCGATCGCCTCGGGCACGCCCGGCGTGCGGAGGCCGAGACGCGGGGACGCGCCGGCGACCGTCGCGTCCCCGCCGGGCTCCCGGCTCACGAGCACGATCGCCACGACGGCGAGGAGGACGCCGACCCAGGCGAGCGGCGCCGGCGAGTCGCCCGTGAGGACGCCGACGACCACGGGCAGGGCGGCCGCGCCGGCGCCGGTGATCGGGGCGACGACGCCCATCTTGCCGAGGGCGAGGCCGCGGTACAGGAGGGCGACGCCCATGGCGCCACCGATGCCGGCGGCCATGGAGAACCCGATGTCGCGCCCGGTGACCGCCTCGGCGCCGATCACCATCGCGACGAGCGTGAGCCCGATCGCGCCGATGACGTGGGACGCCAGCGACACGGACACGCTCACGTCACCTGGCGCGCGCCGGCCGGCGAGCCCGCCGAAGAAGTCCGACGCCCCCCACGACGCAGCCGCGGTCAGTGCCAGGAGCACCGCCATCGCCCACCTCCTCGTCGCGTCGCGGTCCGGCGGGCGAGCCTGCCAGACCGCGCGTTCCCGTCCGAACCGGAAGCAGCGCCGCGACCGCGGGCAGCCCGTCCCCCCATGCTGGGCTCAGCTGCTCACGGTCCGTGCGGCGCTCACGGTCACGACACGAACGCGCGCCCCGACCGGGGGGTCGGGGCGCGAGAGGGGCGGAGGGACTCCGCCGGTCGTAGCTGAGGTCAGCCGACCTGGAGCTCGTCGCGGACGTCCTTGACGCCCGGGACCTTGCGCGTGAGGTCGATCAGCTTCTCCTCGGTCTGCGCGTCGCGGACGCGGCCCTTGAGGGCGACGACGCCACCGTCGTGGACGGCGACGACCACGTCGAGCGCGCCCTCGGTGGTGCCGATGACCTGGCTCTGCACGCGCTGGCGCAGGGTGTGCGGGTCGACGTCCTCGTCGGCGCCGTTCGCCATGCCCTTGGCGGTCTCGACGACCTTGCCCTGGGCGACGCCGGCGGCGTAGCTGGCCTGCTGGGTGGCGCTGTCCTTGAGGTCACGCGCCTGCGAGCTCATCTGCTGCTTCATCTCGGCGCGGCGACGGTCGCCCATCTGCGGGTCCATCAGGTAGGCGACACCGGTGCCGATGCCGGCGCCGACGAGCATCCAGAAGAGACGTCCGAACCACGAGCCGCCACCGTCGATGCGGTCCTTGAGCTTCTCGTAGCGGGCCTCGTCGGCGGCGTCGAGCATGTCGATACGGTCGGTGAGGGACTCGAGCGCACGGCGGGTGCGCCCGAGCTCGCGGCACTCGTGGGTGCTCTCGGCGGCCACGGCGCCGGCGAGCGTGTCGCGGACGTCGCTCAGTCGGCCGCCGATGCGGCCGGGGATCTCGGAGGTGTTCATCGTGTTCGGCCTGTCGTCGGGGGCGGGTTCCCCACCAACGTGGCGTGTCACGCGTCCGCCCGCTGCCCTCCGCCACCGTCCGAAGAACGCCCGTCCGCGCGCCCCCGTACGTGCGTCGGGGGCGTCGAGGCGTGCCGGTCACAGGTCCTTGAACGCCTCGAAGGGCTGCTGGCAGGCGTGGCAGAAGCGGATGTCGCGGCACGGGGTCGGGCCGAACGCCGACTCGCGCTCGGTGCGGTCGGAGCCGCAGTAGGGGCAGTGGCGGACGGTCGACTCGGGCGACGAGCCGGCAAGCGCCAGCGGGAGCGTGCGTCGCCCCGCGGGCGCGACGCCCGGGACGGCGCCGCCCGGGGGTGCGATGCCGAACTCGCGGAGGCGCGCGTGGCCCTCGGGGGTGATCCTCGTCGCGGTCCAGGGCGGGTCGAACCGGAACCGGACCGCGACCGCGGCGACGCCCTCGACCTCGGAGACGGCGGAGACGACGTCGCGCTCCATCATCTCGGTGGCCGGGCAGCCCGAGAAGGTGGGCAGCAGCTCGACCGCGACGCGGCCGTCGTCATCGACGCGGACGTCGTGGACCATCCCCAGCATCCCGAGGGTCACGGGCGGCAGCTCGGGATCGGGCACGCCGGCCACGGCCGCCTCCACGGCGGCCAGGTCGGGGACGGTCGCGACGTGGCTCACCACGACGCTCCGGGATGGGCCCGGTAGAGGGAGGTCATCTCCGGCCACACGTCCTCGGTGAAGTCCGCGGTGTGGTGGCCGTACCGCCCGCCCTGCTCGGCGAAGTGCGCCTCGGGGAGCACCCAGTCCGTCCCGGCCAGCTCCACCTCGGCCGGGAGCGTCCCGCCGAGGTCGGCGGCCTCCAGCGCCGGCGCGACGATCTCGAGCCACCGGACGAGCATCGACGCGGAGTAGGCCGGCAGGAGGCCGTCCGCGACGAGCTGGTCCTCCTCGGGCAGCGGCTCGAACAGCCACAGCGCCTCGGGGAGCGCGGCCTCGAGGCCCGCAGCGAGCTCGCCGGCCGCCGTGTCGCCGCCGTGCGCGAGCCGGCGGAACCAGTGGTCGGCGTGCTCGAGGTGGTAGCGCTCCTCGTGGAGGAGCTTGGTCGCGACCGCCGCGATCTCGGCGTCCTTCGAGTCGGCCAGGACGGCGAGGCGGACCGCGTCGGCGTGGTCGTAGGCCCAGTGCCGGGCCAGCGTGTAGGCGAAGTCCCGGGGCGGGCGCTCGCACAGGACCGCGTGGCGGTACGCCTCCGGCGGCCGGCCGAGACCGAGCTCGTCGACGGTCCGTCGTGCGTCGCCGGTCCCCTCGGGGTCCCGTGCCGAGGCGATCAGCGAGTACCAGACGTCGGCGTGGTTGATCTCGTCCTGCGAGATCGTGGAGAACGCGAGGTCCTCCTCGAGGCTCGGGGCGACGCCGGTCCAGTGGCCGTGCCGGTGGCCGGTGACGAGCTCGTCGTCGGCGATCGCCAGCAGCATCGCGGTGCGCGGGTCGACCGTGAGGTACTCGTTCACTTCGAGCCTCCTCTGCCCGGCACGGGGAGCTCCTGCAGGTGCCCGCGCCCGCGCGCCTTCGCCGCCTCGCGCGCCTTCTGGCGCTTCTCACGGAAGCCGGAGAACCCGGTCTGGAGGCGGTAGCTCATGTCCACGGTCCGCTCGAGCAGCGACGGGTCCTGCATGACGTGCAGGTGCTCGCTCTTCACGACCGCGTACTCCACGCCCTCGTTGTGGCGGAAGTGCGTCTCGCGGACGAGCAGCAGCGCGGTCTCGTGGTCGGGCGCGTGGACGGTGCCGCAGTGCTCGAGGTTGTCCTCCCACTTGCGCCGTCCGAAGACCTCGTAGGTCGCCATCATCGATCACCCCCCATCAAGCTCCCCCCAAGGGGGGACCGGCCCGCCAGGTGAGTCCTCATCGTCAGCTCCCGATCCGTCATGCGGCTGCCGGCACCGTGTCACCCGTCACGATCCGGTGGATCCACTCGTGGTGCTTCCAGATCGCCTGCCGCCAGGCGAGCCGCGTCTGCACGGTCGGCGTCGGGTTCCGGAGCAGGTCCTTGAGCTCGTCCCAGTCCGGCTCGGTGTAGTGCCAGACCTTCTCCTGCGGGTCGTAGCGGAGCTCGGGGTCCGGCAGCTCGATCCCCATGTCCCACAGCTTCGGGACGTACTGGTTGATCCACTCCTGGCGCGCCTCCTCGTTCGTCTGCGTCTTGATGCCCCAGTGGATCGCGGGGTCGTCCTCGGCGGCGACGTCGGTGCCGAAGAAGTGCATCGTCGGCGTCCACCAGCGGGTGACGGCCTCCTGCAGCATCTCGAACTGCTCCTGCGTGCCGCCGGCGAGCGCCAGCATCACGTCCTCGCCGTGGCGGTAGTGGAGGGACTCCTCGGCCACGACCCGGCGCATCACGCGCACGTAGGGCGCGTAGGAGGTGTCGAGGAGCGCCCGCTGCGTGACGATGGCCGCCCCGTCGACGAGGAAGCCGATGCAGGCGACGTCGCCCCACGAGTGGGTCGGGTAGTGGAAGACGTTGTGGAACTTCCCGCGCCCGAAGATGAGGTCCTCGTACATCTGCTGCCGCGGCTTGCCGAGCGTCTCGGCGACGCGGTAGATGAGGTGGGCGTGGCCGACCTCGTCCTGGACCTTCGCGGAGAGCGAGCGCTTGCGCTTGAGGCTCGGGGCGCGAGCGATCCACTCGCGCTCGGGCAGCGCGCCCATGATCTCGGAGTTGGCGTGCATCTCGATGAACCGGAGGTTCAGCCGGCGGTACTCGTCGGGCATCCAGTCCGTCGCCTCGACCTTGCTGCCCCCGTGGATGCGCTCGAGGAACTCCTCGGTGCGCCGCTCCTCGGCCTGTGCGGCCGTGGTGCGGCCGTCCGGGGCGACGGCGCGCGGGCCCTCGTGACGGTGGCTGGGGGAGGTCGGGTCGAGGTTGGAGCGGGGGTGGGAGGGCGCGACGCCGTCCGGGTCGGCCTCGGCGGAGACGCGGTCCCAGAAGGCCCACGCCGGCTGGTCGTAGCGGCGGTAGAGCTCGACGAAGAGCTCGGCCGCCTGGTCGCCGAGCCAGTCGGTCGGCAGGAGCGCCTGGGGGAGGCCCGGGTCGAGGAAGAGGAACTTCCGCCACTCGTGGAGGAGCAGGATCCGCCGGGCGAACGCCTCCGCGTCGTCGAGGCCGTCCGTGGTGTCGTCGAGCAGCGTCGAAGACGATCTCGCGGTCTCGTCGAGCTCGGGGGAGAAGCGCTCGAGGAAGGCCTGGTGCGCGGCGCGGAGCTCGGAGAGGTCGTAGGCGCGGGCGGCCACGCCCCGGTCGTCGCCCTCGAGCTCGGAGACGAAGCTCTCGACCTGGCCGGTGATGCCGTGTTTGGCGAGCGCGGTGTCGAGCCGGGTGCCGAGG
Source organism: Actinomycetota bacterium (assembly GCA_019348115.1). Lineage (GTDB taxonomy): Bacteria > Actinomycetota > Nitriliruptoria > Nitriliruptorales > Nitriliruptoraceae > JAHWJY01. Next base: position 4,789 of record JAHWKB010000171.1, read on the forward strand.
TCCCAGGGGCAGATCCACATCCCGCTGCCGAGGGCGCCGTAGCCGAGCCACTCGAGCTCGCGCCGGAGCGCGTCACGGGCCGAGCGGTTCTCCTCGGCGAACGAGTACGTGAGGATCCGCCAGCGGCCGTCCCAGACGAGCGAGCGGCGGAGGTAGATGCGGTCGGCGGCCTCCTCGAGCCGACGCCGGCCGGGCGCCGTCAGCTGGTACGCGGCGAGCCGTCCGTGGCGCTCGGGCTCGACGATGTGCTGGCCGACGAGCCGCCGGAGGGCCTGCCGGACGGCCTGGGGGGAGACGTCGAGCGTGCCCATGGCCGCGGTGAGCGCCCCGAGCCACGCGCGTCCGCCGCTCGGGAGGACGACGTCACCGAGGACGGACAGGAGGAGCGGCCGGGCGGACGGGGTGGCGGTGTCCGACCTGGTCTCTGGCATGCGCGGCTCCCGGAGGACGACGACGTGTGACACTTTC